>JBEKNG010000279.1:0-7275 GCA_049523075.1 Paraburkholderia sp. | reverse complement strand
CACAACCGCGCGCGACACACGATTGCATCACGTCCCAGATCTTCAGCAGGCCCGTGCGTGTCTCCTCTTCTGTATGCCACACGCGCTCGTTTTCCCACATCAACTGCGCAATGCTCTTACCGGTGGCCTTGCACAACGCCAGCAACTCATTGCCGCTGCGAAACGGATGCGGCAATTGATCGACGGCGCTCAGCACTTTGGTATTCGGCGCGCCGGCGGTGACGACGAACCCACCGCCCACCGACAGATACGTGGATTCGCGCAGCGTCTCACCCTGCGCATCGAATGCGCGCAGCTTGAGCCCGTTCGGATGTTCGGTGAGCGCCTGCCGGTAGAACGAAATGTGATCCTTCTGCACGAACGGCACGGGGTGTGTGCCGAGCAGCGTCAACGAGCGCGAGTTTCGCACCGCTTCCAGACGCTGCGCGATCGTATCGGGATCGACGGTATCCGGCGCGTCGCCCATCAAGCCGAGCATCACACCGCGATCGGTGCCGTGACCTTTGCCAGTTGCGCCGAGCGAGCCGTACAGATCCACCTTCACCGAAGCCGTGGCCGGCAGCAGTCCGTCACGTTCGAGCCCCTGGACGAACATCAGTGCCGCCCGCATCGGCCCGACCGTATGCGAGCTGGACGGCCCAATGCCGATTTTGAAGAGGTCGAATACGCTGACAGCCATTACTGCTCCTGCAAAAGAAAAATTCGGGTTTACCGCGCCGACAGCGGTAAGCACACGGCCAGCCACGCCGGCGGGGTCGGCGCCAGGCGCAGCGCGATCGGCGTATAGCGACCATCCAGCCGCGCAGCCAGGTGAAACAGTTCCGTCGCGTTCTTCGGATCCCACTGACCCGAATAGCCCGGCAAGCCGGCTTCGCGACGTTTCGCATCGAACGGGACGTCCGAATGCACAAATTCTTCATGCGTCTTCGTGCCCAACGCATAGGGCGTCAACCAGTTGAGTGCGGCGGCCAGCGTCGCACCGTTGCTTCCCTTCTCCGGCAACCAGTTGCGGTTGTGACGGCGTGCCGCTAGCGCCGCGGTTACCAGTGGCTGCAAGTCGTAGGCCACGTAATGCAGTGCATCGCGTTCCTTGAAATCGATCGTCGAACCGTCCGGCTCGATGTTGTCGCCAATGTGTTCCACAAACAGACGCTGCGCCGTGTTGATCATCTTGCGGTTGTCGAGCGTGAACGCAGCCATCGCAATCAGCTTGATCCGGTGGCTCTGCCAGTTGTTGCGAAACGTGCCGGTCAGCGGGCGCGGCTGCGCGTCGATCTGCGCGATGTATCCGTTGCCGAACTTCGTCAGGAACGCCATCGACGCGTTGCGCGTCCTCACCGGCAACGCGCTCGCAGTCATGTCATAGGCGAGGATCAAGCCTTCGAAATGGGTTTCGTCGATTGGGTTGAAGCTCGGTTGGTAGGTGGTCACCCACGCGTACAACAGACGGTCGACCAGCTTCAGATAGCGATCGTCGCTGGTGGCGCGCCAGGCGAGCGCGGCGTCGCGAAGCAGGTCGAGATCCTTCTCGGCTTCGACGCTTTGATCGTAAATGCCCTCGTGCGGCAGCGTGCCTTCGGTATGTAGTTTCGACACGGCATGGGCCGGGTCGTTCAGATGCGCTTCCACGTTGCTGACAAGTGCCTTCACGCCGGGGTCGGCATTCGTGCGCTCGCTGGTTTGCAGCGCAGGGGCTGCACAAAAATTCATCGCTGCGCGGGCGTGGCGCACCGGCAACATGACGGCGCCGCACACCAGCAGCAGCGTCGCGAGCGGCGTGCCCGCTGCCTGCCAGGACGGCATGCGCGGTAAATAGCTCCGGCTTTCCATCATTCGCACCTTTCGCACCATGCGAAACTCCTTCGTTGGGCTGATTCGGTGTGTGATGTTAGCCGTTCCCGGGCGCGAACGACAGGACCGCACGCCACCGAAAGGTGGCGCGCGGTCGGGCAATTGCCGAAGCGGCGTTACTCGTAATCCGCGATCGGCACGCAGGAGCAGAACAGATTGCGGTCGCCATACACGTTGTCCGCACGGCCGACCGGCGGCCAATACTTTTTCGCGATCAGCGACGGCAACGGATACGCCGCGGTTTCACGCGCATACGCATGCTTCCAGTCATCCGCAATCACCACGGCTGCGGTGTGCGGCGCGTGCTTGAGCGGATTGTCTTCACGGTCCGAGCGGCCTTCCTCGACGGCGCGGATTTCCTCGCGGATTGCCGTCATCGCTTCGATGAAGCGGTCGAGTTCTTCCTTCGATTCCGATTCGGTCGGCTCGACCATCAGCGTGCCCGGCACCGGGAAGCTCATGGTCGGCGCGTGGAAGCCGTAGTCGGCGAGACGCTTGGCCACGTCATCGACGGTGATGCCGCTCGTTTCCTTGATCGGACGCAGATCGAGAATGCACTCGTGCGCGACCAGTCCGCCCGGGCCTGAGTACAGCACCGGATAGTGCGGCGCGAGCTTCCTGGCGACATAGTTGGCGTTGAGGATCGCGGTTTCGGTCGCAGCGGTGAGATTCTTCGCGCCCATCATCGCGATGTACATCCACGAGATCGGCAGAATCGAAGCGGAGCCGTAGGGCGCGGCAGACACAGCACCAATGCCGTCAGCTGCGCGCTCGTAGCCCGACGAGACCTGGTTCGGCAGGAACTTCGCGAGGTGCGCGCCCACTGCCACAGGACCGACACCCGGGCCGCCACCGCCGTGCGGAATGCAGAAGGTCTTGTGCAGGTTCAGGTGCGAGACGTCACCGCCGAACTGGCCCGGTGCCGTGAGGCCGACCATCGCATTCATGTTGGCGCCGTCCACATAGACCTGGCCGCCGTGCGCGTGCACGATCTCGCAGATTTCGCGCACGTTCGCTTCGAACACGCCGTGCGTCGACGGATACGTGATCATGATGGCCGCGAGCTTGTCCGCGTGCTGCGCGGCCTTCGCTTTCAGGTCTTCAATGTCGACGTTGCCTTGCGCATCGCACGCCACCACGACGACCTGCATGCCGGCCATCTGCGCCGACGCCGGGTTCGTGCCGTGTGCCGAAGCGGGGATCAGGCAGACGTTGCGATGACCTTCGCCGCGCGAGGCGTGGTAGGCGTGGATGATCAACAGACCCGCGTATTCGCCTTGCGAGCCGGCATTCGGCTGCAGCGAGATGGCCGCGTAACCGGTTGCTGCCACCAGCATCTGCTCGAGCTGATCGATCATTTCGCGGTAGCCGACCGTCTGCTCGGCCGGAGCGAACGGGTGAATCTGACCGAACTCGGGCCAGGTGACCGGCAGCATTTCCGAGGTCGCGTTCAGCTTCATCGTGCAGGAGCCGAGCGGAATCATCGAGCGGTCGAGCGCCAGATCCTTGTCCGACAGGCTGCGCAGATAGCGCAGCATTTCCGTTTCCGAATGGTGACGGTTGAACACCTGGTGCGTGAGGTACGCGCTGGTGCGTTCGAGCGCGGCCGGCACCGTGCTTTCCGCGGGCAATTCGGCATCGAGGGCGTCGATCTGCGGGACTTCGCTGACAAACGCCGCTTGTGCGAACACGGCCAGCAGATCGTCCAGATCGCTGCGCTTGGTGGTTTCGTCGATCGAGATACCGACGCGCGTATCGCTTACGCGACGCAGGTTGATGCGCCTGGCGGTCGCTGCGTCATGCAACGCCTCGGTGCGGGCGCCGGTTTCAAACGTGAGCGTGTCAAAGAACGTCTCGTTGACGAGCGTGTAGCCGAGTTTTTTCGCGCCCGCTGCGAGCAGCGAGGCGATGCGGTTGACGCGCTGTGCAATCGTCTTCAGACCTTGCGGGCCGTGATAGACCGCGTACATGCTGGCCATGATCGCGAGCAGCGCTTGCGCGGTACACACGTTCGAGGTCGCCTTTTCGCGGCGGATGTGCTGTTCGCGCGTTTGCAGCGCGAGACGCAGCGCGGGCTTGCCTTGCGCATCGACGGTCACACCCACCAGACGGCCCGGCATTTGCCGCTTGAATTCGTCGCGCACGGCGAGGTAAGCCGCGTGCGGGCCGCCGAAACCAACCGGCACGCCGAAGCGCTGGGTGTTGCCGACTGCGACGTCCGCGCCCCATTCGCCCGGCGGCGTAAGCACGGTGAGGGCGAGCAGATCGGCGGCGACGACCACGTGGCCGCCCGCTGCGTGAATCGCTTCAGCCAGCGCACGGTAGTCGCGCACGTCACCGTTCACGCCCGGGTATTGCAGCAGCACGCCGAATGCATTGGCGCTGGCAGCGTCCGCGGCCGGACCGACCTTCACTTCGATGCCGACGGGCGTAGCGCGCGTCTTCACTACTTCGATGGTTTGCGGCAGCACGTCGTCGGCGACGTAGAACACGTTCGACTTCGGCTTGCCCACGCGTTGCAGCAGGGTCATCGCTTCGGCGGCGGCGGTGGCCTCGTCGAGCAGCGATGCGTTGGAGATGGCGAGGCCGGTCAGGTCGATGATCATCTGCTGGAAGTTCAGCAGCGCTTCGAGACGGCCTTGCGAGATTTCCGGCTGATACGGCGTGTAAGCCGTGTACCACGCCGGATTTTCGAGCACGTTGCGCAGGATCACCGTCGGGGTGTGCGCGTTGTAATAGCCCTGCCCGATATACGAGCGGAACACCTGGTTCTTGTCCGCCAGTTCACGCAGCGCGGCGAGCGCTTCGGCCTCGCTCTTCGGCTGGGCGAAGGGGCCGAGCGGCAGCGTTTCGCTGCGGCGGATCGTCTTCGGAATCACGGCGTCGATCAGCGCGGCGCGCGACGCGAAGCCGAGGGCTTCGAGCATCGCTTGCTGGTCGGCCCAATCCGGGCCGATGTGCCGTTCGGCGAAGGCGTCATGCACTTCGAGCGCGGCGAGCGAGAGAGGAGTGCGGTTCATCAGACGATCCGGGTGTTCGAGCTTCATGGGGTGTTCCTGGCAGTGCGGCCGTCCGCGTTCGTCGGACGCCGCACCTGACGGTTGATACGAGTTTTAGATACTTACGCGCCGATGGACTTGCTGTATGCGTCGGCGTCGATCAGGCGCTCTTGCGTGGCGCCCGCTGCCGGCTTGATCTTGAACAGCCAGCTTTCATACGGCGCGCTGTTGACGGAGTCCGGCGTGTCGGCGACGGCCGTGTTCGCTTCGATGATTTCGCCCGAGACCGGCGCGTAGATATCGGAAGCGGCTTTCACAGATTCGATGACCGCGACAGTGTCGCCGGCGCTAACGGTCTTGCCCAGTTCCTGGACTTCGAAGAAGACGATGTCGCCGAGCGCTTCTTGCGCGTGGTCGGTGATGCCGACCGTTAGCGTGCCGTCTGCTTCAGTGCGGACCCATTCGTGCGATTCGGTATATTTCAGATCGGCCGGGATGCTCATCGGATGCTCCTATGCGGTGTGTTCGGTAAAAACTTAAAAGAGGGGCGTACGCGACGGTATTACTTAAGCAGCAAGCACTTTGCCGTTGCGCACGAACGGCAGTTTTACCACGCTTGCGGGAAGGGCTTTGTCACGGATTTGCACGTGGACGACATCGCCGGGTTTCACTTCCTTCGGCACGCGTGCGAAGGCGATGGATTCCTGCATGGTCGGTGAGAACGTACCGCTGGTGATTTCACCGTCGCCGTGCGGCGTGACGACCTTCTGATGGGCGCGCAGCACGCCGCCCGCCTTGCCGTTTTCCTTTTGGAGGATCAGGCCGACGAATGCGCACTGGCAGCCGTCCACTTCGAGCTTGGACTTGCCGACAAAATCGCGCGGCGAAGTCAGGTCCACCGTCCAGGCGAGACCGGCGTCCAACGGCGAGACGTTGTCGTCCATGTCCTGGCCGTAGAGATTCATGCCGGCTTCGAGGCGCAGCGTGTCGCGCGCGCCGAGACCGGCCGGACGCACGCCCTGACGGGCCAATGCGTCCCAGAACTCGCAGACGGAAGTGGACGACAGGACGATTTCGAAACCGTCTTCGCCGGTGTAGCCGGTGCGCGCAATCATCAATTCGCCGAACGGCGTGTTGTCGACGATGGCGGCGTTAAACGGCTTAAGGAGTTCGGTCGAGGTGCGGGTAGACGGCGCGACTTGCCAGACTTTTTCGCGGGCGTTCGGGCCTTGCACGGCGACGATCGACAAATCGCGGCGCGGCGTGATGGTCAGGCCATAACTGCCTTCAATGTTCAGCTTGCCGAACCAGGCGATGTCTTTCTCGGCGGTGCCGGCGTTGACGACCAGACGGAAATGATCTTCGCTGAAGTAATAGACGATCAGATCGTCGATCACGCCGCCGTTCGGGTTCAGCAGACAGGAATAGAGCGCGCGCCCCGGCGTTTGCAACTTGCCAACGTTGTTGGCAATCGCGCGTTCGAAGAAGGCGCGCACGCGCTCGCCTTTGAAATCGACGACGCACATGTGCGAGACGTCGAACATACCCGCGTCGGTACGCACCGAGCGGTGCTCGTCGATCTGCGAGCCGTAGTTGACGGGCATGTCCCAGCCGCCGAAATCGACCATGCGGGCATTCAGCGCGCGATGGGTGGCGTTAAGCGGGGTGTGTTTGAGTTCGGTCATCAGGGCCTCAGGCAATCTCGCGAAACAAAAAGGCCATGCGGCTTGATCCCTCGCGGCTGGAATGCCTGCGAGCGATGCCATGCATGACCCCTCTGTCCTCGATACCTGAGAGATTGCGCCGCCGTGCGAGTTTGCAAGCCTTTGCAAGCCGTCACGGTGAAACGCGCGCCCCTTCGGTGGGCAGCCTGCCTGGCTCGACGATGTTCGATGCCGGTGGCTACTGCCGCTCTCCAGAGTGCGAAAAACCGGTGCCTGATGGAAGCCCGGACCATGCCGGTATCAGACGGGTTTTTCGACGCAGTCGGTCCTTTTGCCTGAGAGTTTGCGGGTGTGCCCCTTCGGCGGCGCGGCCTGCGAAAACAACAGCGGCCAGCGCGCTCTCCCGACGCGTGCGGCGAATGTACGCGAGGCCCGGAGGCTTGTCAAATGAAGGCTTCGGAGCAAGGCGCGGTGGTGCGGCGCACACCGCGCACGCCAAAAAAAGCGCGGAGCGTGACCTCCGCGCTTTTGCCGAGACGGCAGATTGCTGAGCGGTTTACTCGTCGATCGCGTGAGCCGCGCCGTCGAGTTCCTGATTCAGCACGCGCTGTTCGTCACCGGACAGGCCGCCGCCATGCTGTGCAGCCATGTCGTGCGCTTCCTGACGGATCACCTCGAGGCGGTGATGCAGTGCGCCACCTTGCGGGGGCGGATATGCGCCTGCGTTGACGTGAGCGTCGATGCGGCGGCTCAGGTTGTCT
>JBEKNG010000278.1:0-7278 GCA_049523075.1 Paraburkholderia sp. | reverse complement strand
ATACGTCATTCATTGCCGCTTCGGGTGCGCTTGCGAGTGTGATGCGCTCTTCTGCGCTGACCGGCTCTAGTTCCGTCTCGGGCACAAAAGCGGGTTCCCGATGCGGGGCAGTGTCTTCGACGCTAGCCGTCGGCAATACGGGTTCGTCGGCGTGCCGCGGTGTGACCGCGACGCTCGCGGCGACCGGCGCAAGCGGCAGGTTGGTTGCGTTATGCAGCAGCCGGTTATCGATGGTGGCGTCGGCTTGCGGCGCCCACGGATTCCATGCCTCGGCGCTGAAATCAGGCACCTTCGGATGTGCGCCTACGTTCAGCGCGGGGACTTCTGCGGGGGAAATCGGGGTGGCCGTGGCGAAGTCGGCGCCCTCGGCAGTTTCATAGAGACTGCTCGATGCGTCGAACACTTCCTGGCAATGCCCGCAGCGCACAAGGCCGCGGCGCATTGCAAGCTGCGCCGCATCGAGCCGGAAGACCGTTTCGCAGAAAGGACAGCGCGTCGCCAGGAGCATATTGAGCCGATTGGCCGTAGGGCCGTTAGTTGGGCAATACGTCTTATTCTAATGGCTTTCCCGACGCGTTCCAGTCAGGCATACCCAACCTTCGTGTTCACGCCACACGGCGATGTCGATCCACTGTTGATAAACCCGCGCCACTTCGTCCGCCTGACGCGCGAGGATGCCCGACAGCGCAAGCCGTCCGCCCGGCTTGACCTTCGACGACAGCATCGACGCCATCAGCTTGAGCGGATTGGACAGAATGTTGGCGACGACAATATCGAACTCGCCAGCCGGACAGTCTTCAGGCAATCCGTAGGCGACCTCAGCCCGGTTGCGCTCGCTGTTGTGGCGAGCCGATTCGACGGCTTGCGGATCGATGTCGATACCGTAGACGGGGTCCGCGCCGCACTTCTTCGCGAGGATCGCGAGGATGCCGGAGCCACAACCGTAGTCGAGTACCGACTGGTTCGGCGCCACCGACTGTTCGAGCCACTCCATGCACAGGCGCGTTGTCGGATGGCTGCCGGTCCCGAAGGCGAGACCCGGGTCCAGTTCGAGCACCAGCGCGTCGGGGTCCGGCGCATCGTGCCAGGACGGCACAACCCAGATGCGCTCGCCGATTGGAATCGGATCGAACTGCGATTGCGTGAGCCTCACCCAGTCCTGTTCTTCGACTTCGCGCGTGCTGAAAGTGGGCGCGGGGCTCAAGCCCAGTTCGTTCGCGGCAGCTGTCAACAACACAGCGGGGTCGTGCTCCGGCGCCAGCAGCGCGATCACGCGCGAGTGTTGCCACGCCGTGCGATCAGGCGTGAGACCGGGTTCGCCGAAGAGCGGCTGCTCGTCAGGCGTATCGGCATCCGCATCTTCCACCGACACGGACAATGCGCCCAGCTCGAGCAGCGCGTCGGATAACTCCTCCGCATGCTCGCGAGCCAGCTGGACGATCAGTTCCCGGTAACTCATGACTTACGCCTCTTCCGGTGCGGCCTGCTGCTTGGCGGCGAGCCGGTTTTCGAGGTAGTGAATGCTGGTGCCGCCCTCGACGAACTTCGCGTCGAGCATCAGCTCGCGGTGCAGCGGGATGTTGGTCAGAATGCCTTCCACCACCATCTCCGACAGCGCGATCCGCATCCGCTTGATGGCCTGCTCACGGGTTGCGCCGTAAGCGATCAGCTTGCCGATCATCGAATCGTAGTTCGGCGGGACAAAATAGCCGTTGTACGCGTGCGAATCGACCCGGATGCCAGGGCCGCCCGGCATATGCCATGAGGTCAGGCGTCCCGGTGACGGCGTGAACTTGAACGGATCTTCAGCGTTGATCCGGCATTCGATGGCATGACCCTTGAACACGATATCGCGCTGGCGGAAGGCGAGCTTTTCGCCGGCCGCGATGCGGATCTGTTCCTGCACGATGTCGACGCCGGTGATCAGTTCGGTCACTGGATGCTCGACCTGCACGCGCGTGTTCATTTCGATGAAGTAGAACTCGCCGTCTTCGTACAGGAACTCGAACGTACCTGCGCCAAGATAGCCCATCTTCTTGCAGGCGTCCGCGCAACGATCGCCAATGCGGTCGATCAGGCGGCGCGCAATGCCCGGCGCCGGCGCTTCTTCGATCACCTTCTGGTGACGGCGTTGCATCGAGCAGTCGCGCTCGCCGAGCCAAATCGCGTTCTTGAACGAATCGGCCAGCACCTGGATTTCGATGTGCCGCGGGTTTTCCAGGAATTTCTCCATGTAGACCTGCGGGTTGCCGAAGGCACGGCCGGCCTCTTCGCGCGTCATGTTGACCGCGTTGACGAGCGCTGCTTCCGTGTGGACCACGCGCATGCCGCGGCCACCGCCGCCGCCGGAGGCCTTGATGATCACCGGATAGCCGACCTGGCGGGCAATTTTCACGATCTCTTTGGGATCGTCGGGCAACGCGCCTTCAGAGCCTGGCACGCACGGCACGCCGGTCTTGATCATGGTCTGCTTCGCGGTCACCTTGTCGCCCATCATCCGGATCGTTTCCGGGCGCGGGCCGATGAAGGTGAAGCCGGACTGCTCGACACGTTCGGCGAAGTCGGCGTTCTCGGAGAGGAAACCGTAGCCGGGGTGAATCGCTTCGGCGTCGGTCACTTCCGCCGCGCTGATCAGCGCCGGCATGTTCAGGTAGCTCAGGTTCGAAGGCGCCGGGCCGATACAGACGGCCTCGTCAGCGAGCTTCACATACTTGGCTTCCTTGTCGGCTTCGGAATAGACGACGACCGTCTTGACGCCGAGCTCACGGCACGCGCGCTGGATACGGAGCGCGATCTCGCCGCGATTGGCAATGAGAATTTTTTCAAACATAGTGGGTTTTCGACTCATCAATGGGCGCCGATTGATCACAACACGGCTGCCGCAGAGCGCCCCCAACGCTGGCGCTTCGCGCCAGGCCCCCGAGGGGGCCAAGAAAACTTGGGGCGCCCCGGCGTTTTCTTGAGCGGATCGGCCGCGTGCCCCGATAGTGAAGGCGCGCGGACGGCAAACGCAAAGCGTGCCGCGTTAGCCGACCACGAACAGCGGCTGGCCGTATTCGACGGCTTGCCCGTTGTCGACGAGGATTTCCTTGACCACGCCGGACTTGTCCGACTCGATTTCATTGAGCAGTTTCATTGCTTCGATGATGCAGATCGTCTGGCCTTCCTTGACCGTGTCGCCCACCTGGACGAACGGCTCGGCGCCCGGCGACGGCGCACGATAGAACGTGCCGACCATCGGCGAGGTCACCACGTGGCCTTGCGGCGCAACGGCGGCGGGCGTAGCTGGTGCGGCTGCGGCCGCTGCATCCGCGGGACCCGCAGCCGGTGCCGGCGCGGCGTACTGCGGAGCGTAGGACGCGGACGGCTGGACGTAAACCGGCGGCGCATTCTTGACGATGCGGACCTTGCCTTCGCCTTCGGTGACTTCCAGTTCCGAAATGCCGGACTCGGAGACGAGGTCGATCAGAGTCTTCAGTTTACGTAGATCCATTGGGCATCCCCTTTCAATGCGTGAAGTGCCGGCGGCACTGCCTGCCGGCTCAAAATAGGTTTGTTGGAATCAGCCGTGCTGTGAGCCGGCGGCAAGCCGGTCGAGCGCGAATTCGAGTGCGTAAAGATATCCCTTCCAGCCAAGGCCGCAGATGACGCCCTCTGCCTGGTCGGAAAAATACGAGTGATGCCGGAACGGTTCGCGACGATGCACGTTCGACAGATGAATCTCGACGAACGGGATGCCGACCCCCGCCAGTGCGTCCCGAATCGCCACGCTGGTGTGCGTGTACGCCGCGGGATTGATCAGAATGAAATCGGTTTTTTCGAGCCGTGCGGACTGGATGCGATCGACCAGCGTCCCCTCATGGTTGCTCTGGAACGACGCGAGCTCGACACCAGCGTCCGCTGCACGGTCTGCCAGCGCCTGATCGATCTGCGGCAACGTCACACGACCGTAGACCTCAGGTTCCCGGGTGCCGAGAAGATTGAGGTTGGGTCCGTGCAGTACCAGCAGTCGCGTCATGGTCGCTTCTATTTCCGTGGAGTTGGGCGCACTTTAGCGCTAATTAGAGAAACTTGTCTAGTTTCGCGCGCAGCAGGATTGATTGCGGCGCCGTCCGACGAATTGGCGCGGCGCGCATCTTCTCGCAATTTTATGCAATTTGCGTGCAATCCGGTCCGATTTGACCGCAATTAACGATTAGGCGAATGTGCAGCTCACAGGGCGTCGAGCGTCTGTTTCAGCTCTTTCGGCTGGATTTGCCCTAATTTTGTCGACCGAACGTTCCCTTTTGCGTCGATGACAACGGTAAATGGCAACCCGCCCGCATTATTGCCGAACGCGCGGGCGAGGTCCGCGCCGCCAAAACCGATCACATAGACTGAGTAGTCGACCGGCACCTTTTGCAGGAAGGCCTTCACGTTTTTGTTCGAATCGACGCCAAGTCCGACGAATTCGATGCCTTTCTTTGCGTATTCGCGATGCAACTGGGCGAGCGCCGGCATTTCCTCGACGCATGGCCCGCACCACGAGGCCCAGAAATTGATCACCACCGGGTGCCCTTTGAGCAGAGAGAGCGACTGCGGCTTGCCGTCAGCATTGGTGACAGGTGCTGCCCACAACTGCGCGACGGCGCTTTGCCCCTCAGGCTGCGCGGCCTGCGCGACATCCACACCATTTGCATTCAGCAGGCTGTGCCCGGCGAATACGCCTACACCTGCTGCGAGAATCGCTACGAACATGCCTGCCAGAATCCGCTTGCTCTTCATTGTTGTCCGTTCAATTGTTGGGGGTGGGCACGCGGCTCTCGTCGAGCAGCGCCTGCACGGCCTGCGTGCTGACCCGGGCATAGCGGCCGCGGGCGTCAGCGCGCAGGGCGCCACGTAAATCATCGGTGCCATATAGCGCGACGTGGATGCCGACTGGGTCAGCGCCTCGCGCTTCGCGCTCCGGGCGCCACAGGAAACTGAGCGTTTCCACATAGCCGCGGCCGGCAAAGTGACGCGTCTCCGACACGTCGTATTGCAGATTGGCGTTGAGGAAATAGATCGCGACGTCTTTCGGGTTGTCGCAGAACGCCTGCAAATATACGTCCGAATGGTCGCCCGCCGTGCCGTTCAGCACCGCGCCCGTCAGATACGGGTTGAACGGGGCGAGCCGCTGCATCCAGTCGAGCGCGATCCCGCGCAGGCGGCGCAGCACGGCCGGCTGGCTGTCGCCCTGGAAGAGCGACTGGTATTCACGGATTTCTTCCTCGATCTGGTCGTTATCCGGCAGCCATTCGCCGGCCACGCGAGCCTCCCCGACGACTTGCCGCGCAGCTTTGCGCTTGGCCGTCGAGTAGTCAAGACCGTCCTCGGCGATCATCCGCGCAGCGGCAATAGCGATTTCCTCGCGCACCCGCTGCGGATCGAAATGTGATTTGCGAACCATCTCACAATCATACTAGAGAATGAAGTGGGCCTTTTTCGGCGACCGGCCATCAGGGGAAAGGGGCGCCATCCCAAGGGCGGGGCGCGCATCCAGGGACCGGGCTTCCCCCATCAGGGCTTCGGCCGCCGCGTTTCCGTCGCCGTGGCAGCGGGGGCTCTTGGCTTTCGGCTACCGTGCTGCGGCTGCGGCTGCGGCTGCGGCTGCGGCTGCAACTGCGGCACTCGGACGCGGGGCGTTCCATGTCCCACGCCCGACGCTCCGGAAGGCCCGGGGCACGGGACGCCCACGTAGGGCGATCGAAGGGCGTCGGTTACAATAGCGTCCTTTGCAGACGGACCTTTTCGGCCCCTCCTGCGCACCACTTCCCTCGCACGAAATACGCCCGCGCGGCACGACAGGCTTATGCATATCCACATCCTCGGCATCTGCGGCACGTTCATGGGCGGTCTCGCGGTGCTCGCGCGCGGCGCTGGGCACACGGTCAGCGGGTGCGACGCCGGCGTCTACCCGCCCATGAGCACCCAGCTCGAGGCTCAGGGCATTGGTCTTATAGAGGGTTACGGCGCGGAGCAGCTCGATCTGAACCCCGATCTGTTCGTGATCGGCAATGTGGTGTCGCGCGGCAATCCTCTGATGGAAGCAATCCTCGACCACGGATTGCCGTATGTGTCCGGCCCGCAGTGGCTCGGCGAACATGTGCTGAACGGCAAGTGGGTGCTGGCTGTGGCCGGCACGCATGGCAAGACCACCACGAGTTCAATGCTCACCTGGCTGCTCGAAGACGCGGGGCTGAATCCGGGCTTTCTGATCGGCGGAGTGCCGCTGAACTTCGGAGTCTCGGCGCGGCTGACGGATTCGAGCTTTTTCGTCATCGAAGCGGACGAGTACGACACGGCGTTTTTCGACAAACGCTCAAAATTTGTCCACTATCGGCCGCGCACGGCGATCCTGAACAACCTCGAGTTCGATCACGCCGACATTTTTCCCGATTTCGCTGCCATCGAAACCCAATTTCATCATCTGGTGCGCACGGTGCCGGGCATCGGTCGGATCGTCTCGAACGGGCGCGAGGATGCGCTCGACCGGGTTCTCGCGCGCGGCTGCTGGAGCGAGGTAGAGCGCTTCGGCGTGCAGGGCGGCTGGCAGGCGCTGCCGGCGGAAGACGGCGTGCCCGTCGATGAGCGCTTCGCGGTCTATCACAACGGTGAGCGTGCGGGCGTGGTCGAGTGGCAGGTGCAGGGCGAACATAACCGCATGAACGCGATTGCGGCGATCGCCGCGGCGCGCCACGTCGGCGTGCCGCCTGCGCAGGCCGCGCAGTCGCTAGCGGGCTTTCGCAACGTGAAGCGCCGCATGGAAGTGCGCGGCGGTGTCGATGGGGTGACGGTGTACGACGACTTCGCACACCACCCCACCGCCATCGAGACGACCATCGCCGGTCTGCGCACGCGGGTCGGCCGCGAGCGAACGCGGATCCTCGCCGTGCTGGAGCCGCGCTCGAACACAATGAAGCTGGGTGTGATGAAGGCGCAACTGCCGGCGAGCCTCGCGGACGCGGATCTCGTGTTCGGCTACGGTGCACCCACGGGACGCGACGCACTGGGCTGGAATCTCGGCGAAGCGCTGACGCCGCTGGGCGACAAGGCGCGCGCCTTTGACAATCTCGATGCGCTCATCAAAGCGGTCGTGGCAGCGGCGCAGCCCGGCGATCAGGTGCTGGTGATGAGCAATGGTGGCTTTGGCGGCGTCCATCAGAAGCTGCTCGATGCGCTGTCGGTGCGGCCGGCCCAGACGCGGCCGCATTCACCCGCGCGGGGCGAGGCGTGATCCTCTATCTGCACGGCTTTCGT
>JBEKNG010000277.1:0-7289 GCA_049523075.1 Paraburkholderia sp. | reverse complement strand
ACGCATACGAGCTACCGGCGAAGAACTGCGTCGCCGCGCGTTCCAATGCCACAGCACGCGGCGCCTCATGACTGTGCGGCACCTGCGCATGACGGCCGCTGAAGAGGCGGTTCAGATCATCGTCGAGATAGCGGCACGCGGCTCGCATCGCGTCGACGTTACCCAGAATCACCAGCAAACGGCATGCAAGCGTAACCTGCCCTTCTGCGATATCGCGCACCAGCCGCGACAGCAATTCGATCGGTGCGGTCTCGTCGCCATGCACGCCCGCGGAGGCGAGCACGCTGCGCCCGCCCGCGGCCGCAGCAGGCGCGAGTTGCACGATGCCTTCATCCAGCCACGTCCACCGTACGCCGTTGGCGCAGACGCCCTCCGTCTTACCCTCTGCCGGACGCGTGCCCGCCAGCGTATAGGCGAGAAAATCGCTCAGTAGCGCGCTCATGCCGTGCTCAGCGCTGGAAGTCATACAGCGAGCCCAGGCCGAGAATCTGCGTCAGTTCATCAAGCGCCGTGCGCGATTCGCGCAGCAGACTCGGATCGGTCAGGTCAGCCGGTGCGAGACGATCGCGGTAGTGCTTTTCGATCCACGCATCGAGGCGGCCGAACAGCGCGTCGTTGATCCACACGCCGGGCGTGACCGCTGCGCGTTCAGCCTCGCTCAACACGACCCGCAGACGCAGGCAAGCCGGGCCGCCGCCATTCTTCATGCTCTCGCGCAGATCGAACACCAGCACGTCGTCGATCGGGCCGCCATGCGACGTCAGACCGTCCAGATACGCGGCTACGCGCAGGTTTTCGCGGCACTCCTGCGGCACCACCAGCACCTGCTTGCCGTCCGGGCGCGTGAGCAACTGGCTGTTGAACAGATACGACGTCACCGCATCCGACACGCTCACTTGCGCGTCCGGCACTTCGATCACGTCAAACTTCGCATCGAGCCCGGTGAGTTTCGCGCGCAGATCGTCGTACACCGCTTTCTGCTCGACGAACGCAAGTTCATGGCAGAACAGCGTATTGCGATTGCCGACCGCGATCACGTCGTTGTGGAACACGCCCGCGTCGATCACATCGGGATTCTGCTGCGCATAGACGGTCGCCGCATCGGCGAGACCATGACGCTGCGCGACCGCACGGCTCGCCTCGAAGGTCTGCCGCGCCGGATAGCGCTTCGGCTCCGGTCCGCGGCGATATTCGCTGCGGCCGTAGACGAAGAATTCCACACCACGTACGCCATATTCGGCGCAGAAACGCGTGTGATTGGCCGCCCCTTCGTCGCCGAGTGCCGGCGTGCCGGTCAGCGCTTCATGCACTTCGAAACGGTCCCGCTCCGCGAAGATTGCGCGCAGTGTGCGACGCGTCGATTCGTGTTCGATCGCACGGTGCAGCTTGCTGCACAGATTGGCCGGCGTGAAATGCACGCGGCCGTCCTGCGTGTCGGCGGACGGGCTCACGGTCGCCGCGTTCGCCGTCCACATCGCCGAGGCGGAACTTGCTGCGGCGAGCAATTCGGGCGCATCCTTCGCGACCCGTGCGATGACCGCGGCGTCGTCGCCGGAAAAACCGAGTTCGCGCAACAGACGCATCGACGGTCGTTCCTGCGGCGGCAGTACGCCTTGATGAAAGCCGAGGTCGGCAAGCTGCTTCATCTTGCGCAGGCCTTGCTTCGCAGCGGCCTTCGGATTGGCGACGGACTTTTCGTTGTTCTGCGACGCCACGTTGCCGAACGACAAACCGGCGTAGTTGTGCGTCGGGCCGACGAGCCCGTCAAAATTGGCTTCAGTGGCTTGCATCGTCGATCCTCAGAAATGAAGGCCCGGCGACACGCTCGCGGGCATTTGCAGTTGCGCGCTTTCGACGGAGGCCATCGGATACGCGCAGTAATCGGCTGCGTAGTACGCGCTCGGGCGATTGTTGCCCGAGCGTCCCGTGCCGCCGAACGGCGCCGTGGACGACGCACCGTTGGTCGGCCGGTTCCAGTTGACGATGCCGGCGCGAATCGAGCGCTGGAACTGCGTCCACAGCGCTTCGTCGTCGGCGAGCAGCCCCGCGGACAAACCGAACTCCGTATCATTGGCGCGCTCGATGGCTTCGTTGAAGTTCGCATAACGGACGATCTGTGCGAGCGGCCCGAAGTGCTCTTCGTCGGGCAGATCCTGCACGCCGCTCACGTCGAGAATTGCCGGCGTCACAAAGCCGAGTTGCGGGTCACGCTGCTCCATCGTCAACAGCGACTTCGCGCCGGCTTCGAGCAGATGAGCCTGCGCGTCTACGAGGCGCTTTGCGGCACGCGCCGAAATCACCGCGCCCATGAAAGGCTGCGGTTCGGCGTTGTATTCGCCCATCGTGACGCGTAAGGTCACATCCACCAGCCGCTCGATATAGCGGTCGCCGAACGCGTCGTTCGGCACAAAGATGCGCCGGGCACAGGTGCAGCGCTGCCCTGCCGACAGAAACGCCGACTGAATCGTGTGATGCACCGCGGCATCGAGATCCGCGACCGGTCCGATGACGAGCGGATTGTTGCCGCCCATTTCCAGCGCCAGCACGATCTCCGGACGGCCGCCGAACTGCTTGTGCAGCAGCGTGCCAGTGTCCGAGCTACCGGTGAAAAACAGACCGTCGATCTGCCGGTGATTCGCCAATGCAATGCCGGTGTCCTTCTCGCCTTGCACTAGGTTCAACACACCTGCCGGCAAACCGGCTTCGCGCCACACCTCGACGGTCGCACGAGCTACGCCCGGCGCCAGCTCCGAAGGCTTGAACACCACCGCGTTACCCGCGATCAGGGCCGGCACGATGTGTCCGTTCGGCAGATGACCTGGGAAGTTATACGGCCCGAACACGGCCACCACGCCATGCGGGCGATGCCGCAATACGGCAGTGCCGTCGGCCATCGGCGCACGCTTTTCGCCAGTGCGCTCGTTGTAAGCCTGAATCGAAATCTCGACCTTGGCTGCCATCGACGCGACTTCCGTGCGTGCTTCCCACAACGGCTTGCCCGTTTCGCGGCCAATCGCCTCGGCAATCGCTTCCTTGCGTTCGGTCAACAATGCAGCGAAGCGGCGCACGATAGCGCAGCGCTCATCGAGGCTCAACGCCGACCACGCCGCAAACGCACGGCGCGCGCCATGCACTGCGCGGTCTACATCTTCTGCGGATGCGCTATGGCCTTCCCATACCGTCGCGCCCGTACCGGGGTTGCGCGAGGCGAATACGTGTCCTGTGCCGGCGGCCCATTCGCCGTCGATGAAAAGCTCGGTCATGATCATCCTTGTTTGTGTTTCAGCGGCAGCACCCGTATCGGGTCGCCCGCCTTCACGTCGAGTGCCGCGGCTTCCTCGGTCGTCAGACAGAACACGCCGTCCTGCGGCACGCCGGCCGCGACGCCGACGCGGAAATCGCCCAGCGAGGTGTTCGACACCAGCGACTTCGGCCCATCCTGCGGCGCCGGCGAGGCACCCAGCGCGAGGATTTCGACCCGCGCCACCACGCTCTCGCGCACTGTGCGCAAGTCGGCGATATGGCATTCCAGCACTGGACCCGCATCGAAGATATCGACGTGGTTCTCGTAACGCAGCCCTTCGGCTTCGAGCATGCGGCGCGCGGGGATCGTGTCGCTATGCGTGAGGCCCACGCAATCCTGCGCCTCCTGCGGCAACAGTTCGACGTAGACCGGATAGCGCGGCATCAGCTCAGCGAGAAATGCCTTGCGGCCATGCGAGCTGAGATAGTCCGCCGCGTTGAAATCGATCTGGTAGAAATGCGAGCCGACTGCGCGCCAGAACGGCGAGGTGCCGTTCGCATCGAAATGCCCGCGCAACTCGGCACACAGACGCTGCGGAAACCGTTCGCGGAACTGCGCGAGGAACATGAAGCGCGAGCGCGACAGCAAGCCACCCACCCCGCTCGTGCGGTAACGCGGACTCAGGAACAGCGAGCACACTTCCGCGTAGCCGGTCAGATCGTGCGAGATGTTGAGCGCATGCATCCGCGTCCAGATGCCGAGGTCCTGGCTCGCATGCACGACCGTGCTCACGCGATAGTTGTAGAACGGCTGCTCCAGGCCCACCGCCGTTTCAATGCCGCACACGCCCGCCACGTCGCCCGTTGCCGTATCTTCCATCACGAACAAATAGCCGGCTTCATGCGGCGCGGCCTTGTCTTCCATCGTGCGGCGCGAGCGCGCGACGCGCGCCGCGAGTGCATCGCGGTCCGGCTTGAAGGTGGTGAGACCGGGGCCGGTCTCCTGAGCGAGCGCGACGAGCGCGTCCACATCGCCCGTCTGCACGACGCGAACGACGATCATTGTGCTTCTCCCGAAAGTTCATCCGGTTGTTCTTCCCTCTGATGCAGCGGTACGCAGCGCACCGCGTCGCCGTCCTGCACGCCGAGCGCCGCGCGCACCGCTTGCGACAACGGCGCACCTGCGTTCTTTTCCGCAGGCAGATCGGCCAGCGCGCAGCGGTAGTCGCCCGCGCGGTTGCTGGCGATCAGATAGGTCGCGCCTTGTTGGCCGCCCCCCACATGGGCGCCCCCGGCCTCATGCACCGCGCGCGTTTCATTCCGCCTCACACAGGCACTGCGGTCGATCTGCGCAGTCAGCACCGGACCCGCATCGAAGATATCGACGAAGCGGTCCGTCTCGAAGCCTTCTTCGAGGTGAATCTCATACGCCAGCAGGGCCTTTTCGTCCGGCTCGCCCAGCACGCGCTGCGCCGACTCCGGCAGGAGCGGCACGTAGACCGGATAGCTCGGCATCACTTCGGCGATAAAGGTCCGGCTGCGGCCGCCCGATTCGATTTCGATGTCGGCGAAATTGCGGCCAAAAAACTTGCGGCCCACCGCTTCCCAGAACGGCGATACGCCCTGCTCATCCGTCACACCCAGCAGCAACGAGAACACCTCGGACGTGAAGCGCTTACGGTTCGCGGCGATATACATCATCCGCGCGCGCGACATCAGATGCGCGGCGGCGTCGCCACGCAGCGACGGGTCGATATAGAAGCCCGCCAACCGGCTCTTGCCGGTGAGTTCGTGCGACATGGTCAACGCGTGAATCTTGCGGTTCACATGCAGCTCGCGCGAGGCATGAATCAGCGCGTCGTTGCGAAACGCGTAGAACGGTTCCGAGTAACCGGCTGCTGCAACAATGCTCGCGGTGCCCAGCAGCTTGCCGGTCTCGCTGTCTTCGAGCACCAACAGGTAAAACTCCTCGCCCGGAAAATCGACTTCCGCTCGAAACGAGTCCTCCGACAGCGCGACGCGCGCTTCGAGCGCACGGCGGTCATGCGGCAGCGAGTGCAACACGGGTTGAGCCGTGCGCGCCATGTGTTCGAGTGCATCGAGATCGGCGAGGCGGCCGGGGCGTACGAAGAGCATCGTCGTTCCAGTGGTTAGTGATGATTCAGGCGCTGATGCAAGCGTGAAACGGCGCGCGGTTTGCAGGTCATAGCGCGGCTGACGGCGCGGCTCAGCGTACCGGCGCTTCAGCCGTGGCACCGACCACCGCTTCGATCGCCTTCGCGAGGCGCGCGAAACCTTCGTACATGTCGTCGAGCGGTATGATCAGCGACGGCGCGAAGCGCAGCACGTCCGGACCCGCCATCAGCATGATCACGCCATGCTGTCCCGCTGCGGTGACGAAATCCTTCGCGCGGCCCTTGAACGCATCGGTCAGTTCGGCGCCGATCAAAAGACCCTTGCCGCGCACTTCGCTGAAGAGGCCAAAGCGCTCGTTGAGCTTCGCCAGTTGGCCCTTCAGCGCCTCGCTGCGCGAACGCACGCCTTTGAGCACCTTCGGATCGCTGATCAGTTCAACCACCTTCTCCGCGATGGCTGCGCCGAGCGGATTGCCGCCGTACGTCGTGCCATGCACGCCCACCTTGAAGTGCGCAGCGAGTTCGTTGGTGGTCAGCAGGGCGCCGATCGGGAAACCGTTGCCGAGCGCCTTCGCCGTGGTCAGGATGTCCGGCGTCACACCCGTGTCCTCGTACGCGTAGAAATAGCCGCTGCGGCCCACACCCGTTTGTACCTCATCAAAAATCAGCAGTGCGCCGTGCTGGTCGCAGGCTTCGCGCAGCGCCTTGAGGAACGCAGGATCCGCCGGGATTACGCCGCCTTCGCCCTGGATCGGCTCGACGATCACCGCACAGGTCTTCGCACCGATCGCCTTGCGGGCAGCTTCGATATCGTTGTACGGCAGGTGCACGATGCCTTGCGGCAGCGGACCGAAGCCTTCCGAGTACTTCGGCTGGCCACCGACGCTGACGGTAAAGAACGTGCGGCCATGAAACGACTGCGTGAACGAGATGATTTCGTCCTTCTCGATGCCATGACGGTCGAAGGCGACACGGCGCGCGAGTTTCAGCGCCGCTTCGTTGGCTTCCGCGCCGGAGTTGGCGAAGAATGCGCGGTCGGCGAAGGTCAGCGCTTCAAGACGTCTGGCGAGGCGCAGCACCGGCTCGTTGGTGTAACCGTTACCGATGTGCCACAGCTTGCTGCCCTGCTCGGTCAGCACCTTCAACAGTTCCGGGTGCGCATGGCCGAGCGCCGTCACGGCGATGCCACCGGCGAAGTCGATATAGTCGCGGCCCTGCGTATCCCAGACGCGCGACCCGAGACCGCGGTCCGGCACGAAGGGGGCGGGCGAGAACACCGGCACCATCACTTCGTCGAAAGTCTGGCGCGTCACAGTCAGGTCGTTGTCGTTCATGGCAAGTCCTCGTTACAGGTAACAGGTAGTACCGTTAGTTTAGGAAACCACGGGCGAGACGTCTTGCGCATACGCGACGGGTTCTATCGGGCTTATCGCCGCGCACTGCTGTATCGGGTGCCGCAGGCGGTTAGCGCTCCGTTTCATCAGGACGTTCGATCAGTGCGGCCGGTCGCGGCTCGCTGGCCGCGCTACCGGTCGCGCCGGTCTGTTTTTCGATCCAGTTGCGGCGATCCTCGCGTGGCGTCACGCCAAAACGCTCGCGATAGGCATTCGAAAAATGCGCCGCCGACGAAAATCCGCAAGCAAGACTGATCTGCACCACGGATTTGCTGGTGCGCTGCAATTGCGTGCGCGCCTTCGACAGCCGCAAGCCCAGGTAGTATTTGGACGGCATCGAGCCGAGATACTGGCGAAAAAGGCGCTCCAACTGCCGCCGCGACACGCCGATCAGACCGGCAATCTCATCGCTGGTGAGCGGATCTTCGATATTCGCTTCCATCAGCAGCAGCGCGTCGTTCAGGCGCGGATGGCGCTCGCCCGGCGCCGTGACGAACGGAATCCGCTGGCGTTCCTC
>JBEKNG010000276.1:0-7314 GCA_049523075.1 Paraburkholderia sp. | reverse complement strand
AATGGCTTGTGCAGAATTACCGTTAAAGAGGCTGAGCACGGTGAACGCGTGCTACCGGGACACGCTTATATTGCCCCCGGCCACGCTCACCTGTTGCTGGCACGTAGCGGCGCGAACTATATTGCACACCTGTCCGACGACCCGCCGGTGAACCGGCATCGTCCGTCCGTCGATGTGCTGTTCCGCTCCGCTGCGCAGCATGCCGGCAAGAACGCAGTGGGCGTCATCCTCACGGGGATGGGCCGCGACGGTGCGGCCGGATTGCTGGAGATGAAAAAAGCAGGCGCGTATACGCTTGCGCAGGACGAAGCGAGCTGTATCGTGTTCGGCATGCCGCGCGAGGCCATCGCGCTGGGCGCTGCCGACGAGATCAGCTCGTTGCCCGAGATGAGCCGGCGCGTCATGGCGCGCCTCTCTTCGATGGGCGAACGCGTACAGCGGGTATGATGCGCGGGGCCTGACAGAACAGGCGGACATGCGCCGCACCATCGGGATAAGGGTTAAGGAAAGGGAAAGTGAAATGGATAAGGGAATGAAGATTCTGGTCGTAGATGACTTTCCGACGATGCGTCGGATTGTCCGCAATCTGTTGAAGGAACTGGGCTATTCGAACGTCGACGAGGCGGAAGATGGCATGGCGGGTCTGGCGCGTCTGCGCAGCGGCAAGTACGACTTCGTGATCTCCGACTGGAACATGCCGAACCTCGACGGTCTGGCCATGCTGAAGGAAATCCGCGCCGATGCAAGCCTCACGCACCTGCCGGTGCTGATGGTGACGGCGGAGTCGAAGAAGGAAAACATCATCGCGGCGGCGCAGGCTGGCGCGAGCGGTTACGTGGTCAAGCCGTTCACAGCGGTAACCCTCGACGAGAAGCTGAACAAGATTCTCGAGAAGATGGCGAAAACCGGGAGCTGACGTGAACCAGCCAACCAACGCGGCAGCCGCCGACGAGCAAGACGGCGGCGACCTCGCCAGCGACCGCATCCTTGCCCGCATCGGGCAGCTGACGCGCACGCTGCGCGACTCGATGCGCGAACTGGGGATCGACAAGCATGTCGAGCGCGCCGCGGAAGCGGTGCCCGATGCGCGTGACCGTCTCAAGTACATCGCAAACATGACCGAGGCGGCCGCCGAAAAGGTGCTGAGCTCGATCGAGGTCGCCAAGCCGATGCAGGAGCAGTTGCAGCAAGACGCGGCGGTTCTCGATGCGCGTTGGGAGGAATGGTATGCGGCGCCGATCGAACGCGAGGAAGTGCGCGCGTTGATGAACGACACGCGCACCTTTTTGCGCGGCGTGCCCGAAGTGACGACGGCGACCAATGCCCAGTTGCTCGAGATCATGCTGGCACAGGATTTCCAGGATCTGACCGGGCAGGTCATCAAGAAGATTACGGAAGTCGTATACCTGATCGAGCAGCAACTGCTCGGCGTGCTGATCGAGAATATCGCGCTCGAGCGGCGTGAGCAGTTCGCCGCGACGGCGGCGGCGTTGGCGGCTGAACCGTCGGCCACCGGTAGCCCGGAAGGTTTGCTGAACGGGCCGCAGATCAACCCGGAAGGCAAGGCCGACGTGATGCAGGATCAGGGCGAGGTCGACGACCTGCTGGCGAGCCTCGGCTTCTAGGCCGGATCCCGCGGCGGCTTACGGGCTGCCCGCAGGGCATCTGGGCGTACGGGCATCCCGGCTCTGGGCATCCGGCGCGCCGCGCCGCGGCCGCTGTGCCTCGTAAGACTCTGAAAGTATGGAACGGTGTGACCCGAGCGCGTGGCATCGCGGGCACACCGGCAAAACACCCCCGAATAAACCTTCATGCGTACGGTCACCGCAGTGCCGTATGATCTTGGTTAAATGCGGACGCTCATGCAATGCATGGGCCGTGCGCAGTCGATCGGGAGGAGTCAGGCCATGCTGAGTCGTGTAAGCCGCGCTGTCTTCATGACGGCGTTAGGGTTGTCCTGTGCCGTGCTCACCGTTCAGTCCGCCCATGCGGCGCTGGGCGGCAGTCCAATGACGCCGCCTGCCGGCGCCTTTGTCAATTCCCAGATTGTTTCGTCCGCAGCGATCGCGCACGCCGCTTCGGGCGCTGCATCCGCCGCCAGCGCTCCTTCGTCCTATACCGTGCGCGCGACGACCTACGGCAGCGGCACCGTCGTGCGGGAGTACCTCGCGCAGGACGGCACCGTGTTCGGCCTCGCCTGGAACGGTCCGCAAATGCCCAACCTGAACGATCTGCTCGGTACATATTTCCCGCAATATCTCGCCGGTGTTCAAGCCGCACGCGCGGTGCGCGGCGGCCATGGGCCGGTCGCAGTCGACCAGGACAGCCTCGTGGTCCACTCCGGCGGCCATATGGGCGCCTTCGCGGGTCAGGCGTGGCTGCCGCAGGCATTGCCTGCCGGCGTCAGCGGTTCCGATATCCAGTGACAGTAACAGTGACTGACGGACGGGAGACGAGCCATGCAATTTGCAGCAAAGCTCAAAGGATGGGCGCAGGTGGCGGCGACAGTCGCACTGGTGTCGCTGGTCGCGGCGTGCGGTGGCGGAGGCGGCAGCAGCAGCGGCAGTTCCAATTCCTCTTCGGGTAGCAACGCGTTGCCGGCGAGTCCAGGCGCGACACCGGTACCGGCAACTGCGGGGAATACCGCGCCGATCACGGTGGGGCCGGGCGTGGCGAATGTCATCAATATTCCGACTGTCACCGTGACGGTTTGCGTGCCCGGCACGACCAGCTGCCAGGCCATTCCCAATGTGCAGGTGGATACCGGCTCGTACGGCCTGCGTATCGTCAGCAGCGCGTTGACGACGGTTAACCTGCCAACCGTCGCGGCCCCCACGGTGCCCAGCCAACAGCTCGTGGAATGCACCAATTTCGCCGACGGTTTTTCGTGGGGCTCGGTGCGCACGGCCACGGTCCAGATTGGCGGCGAGACCGCCACCAGCATTCCGATCCAGGTACTCGGAGACGTGAGCTTCAATGTGCCGGCCGGTTGCGCGAGCGGCGCCGAAGAGAACACCGCCAGTGCGATCGGCGCGAACGGCATTCTCGGCGTTGGTGTCGCGCCGGTCGACTGTGGCACGACCTGCGCCAGTTCGACGACCTTCGCCCAGTTCAGCAACTATTACGCGTGCTCCGGCGCGAGCTGCACGACTACGCAGGTGCCGACCACCAGCCAGGTGGCGAACCCGGTCGCACACTTCGCCGACAACAACGGCGTGATCGTGGAGATGGCGCCCGTCTCGAACAACGGCAGCGCGTCCGCGACCGGCACGCTGGTGTTCGGCATCGGCACGGCTTCCAACAATGCGCTCGCGGCGTCGCAGATTTTTACGACCGATGCTTTCGGGGACCTGAACAACAGTACTTTCAATGGTAGCAAGCTGTCGGCGTTCTTCGATTCCGGCTCGAACGCGTACTTCTTCGCCGACAGCACGTTACCGCTGTGCGGCAGCAACTTCAGCGGGTTCTACTGCCCAATGTCAGGGCAGACGCGCACGGTGAACGTGGTCGGCCTAAATAACGCATCCGCCTCGGCCAACATGGGGATTCTCAGCGCGGCGACGCTGTTCAGCAACGTCAACAACTACGCGTTCAACGACCTCGCCGGCCAGGTCGGCGTGGCGAACAGCTTCGATATCGGCTTGCCGTTTTTTTACGGGCGCTACATGTACTTCGGTATCGACCAGACGGCAAACGGCGGCCAGGCGCCTTACGTCGGCTATTGAGCGAGGCAAAGACCGCCCGTTTATTTAGCCGTCGCCTGCCCCTCCCGCCCTTTCCCCCGTCCTGCGCCGTCCTGCGCCGTCCGGCGCCGGACGGGTGGGACGCCCCGTCAGCCGCGCCATCGCCCGTACGCCTTGCTCCGCGTGTCCCCATCTCTCGAAATGCCCCCGTTTCCCCGCCCTTATCCGCCGATCATGGCTTGAGTTCTGCAGGAATAATCGCTGTCACTGGAAATAGGCATGGTGCCTTGACCGTCCGGAGAGCTGCGTGGCAGACGAAAGCGACCTCGATAAAACCGAATCAGCCACTCCCCGGCGCCTGCAAAAGGCGCGGGAAGAAGGGCAGATCATGCGTTCGCGGGAGCTGGTTTCGTTTGCCCTACTGTCGGCCGGATTCTACGGTGTCTGGTCGCTGTCGGGGACCATCGGCGATCACCTGGGATCGATGGTGCGCGGCGCACTCATGTTCAACCATGACAGTGTTTTCGAAACTCGGCGCATGCTGATCGGCGCGGGCGTCGCGGGCATCGAGGGGCTCCATGCGCTGCTACCGATCCTCGCCTTGACCGGCGTCGCCGCGCTGTTGGCGCCGCTCGCACTAGGCGGCTGGCATGTGTCGACCACATCGCTCGAACCCAAGTTCAGCCGGCTCGATCCGATCGCCGGGCTCGGCCGGGTGTTTTCGATCAACGGGGTGATCCAGCTCGGCATGTCGCTCGCCAAGACCCTCGTAGTAGGCGGGATCGGCGGGCTGTCGATCTGGAATCGTCGCGACCAGATCCTCGCGCTCGCCACCCAGCCGCTCACCGTAGCTTTTGCCAATGCCGAGCACCTGATTGCGGTCTGCTGCGCCATGACGGTCTCGGGCATGTTCCTCGTGGCGGCACTTGATGTCCCGTATCAGATCTGGAATTACCACAAGAAGCTCCGGATGACGAAGGAAGAAGTAAAGCGCGAACACCGTGAAAACGAAGGCGACCCGAAACTGAAGGGCCGCATCCGTTCGCAGCAACGTGCGATCGCGCGGCGCCGGATGATGAGCAACGTGCCCAAGGCCGACGTGGTGGTGACCAACCCGACCCACTTCGCGGTCGCGCTGCGCTACACCGACGGTGAGATGCGCGCGCCGAAAGTGGTCGCCAAAGGGATGAATCTGGTCGCCGCGCGGATCCGCGAAATTGCGCTGGAGAACAATGTGCCGCTGCTCGAAGCGCCACCACTTGCGCGGGCGCTGTATCACAACGTCGAACTGGAGCGCGAAATTCCGGGCCAGTTGTATGGCGCGGTCGCGGAAGTGCTCGCGTGGGTCTATCAACTGCGCCGCTTCGAGAGCGAAGGCGGCGTGGCGCCGGTTGCGCCGACCGAATTCGACGTCCCCGCCGACCTGGACAAGGGTCCGGTACCCGACGAGGAGGCGAGCGAAGAAGCCGCTGACGCCCTTAACGACGACAAGGCCCCTGGAGCATCCGCATGAACGCACGCGTCGGTTTCCTGTCTCGACGGCCAGAGGCGCTGAGCGGCACCAACATGCGTGCCCTCGCAGGTCCGGTGCTGATCGTCATGATCCTCGCCATGATGATCCTGCCGTTGCCGC
The DNA here is from genome assembly GCA_049523075.1 of Paraburkholderia sp. Classification (GTDB taxonomy): domain Bacteria; phylum Pseudomonadota; class Gammaproteobacteria; order Burkholderiales; family Burkholderiaceae; genus Paraburkholderia. The sequence continues at coordinate 1,998 of JBEKNG010000276.1, read as the reverse complement.
CGTTCGTGCTGGATCTGCTGTTCACCTTCAACATCGCGCTGTCCGTGATGGTGCTGCTCGTCAGCATGTACACGATGAAACCGCTCGACTTCGCCGCCTTCCCGAGCGTGCTGCTGTTCTCGACCCTGCTGCGCCTCTCGCTGAACGTGGCATCCACGCGGGTGGTGCTGCTCGAAGGCCACACCGGGCCGGCTGCGGCCGGGCAGGTGATCGAGTCGTTCGGGCACTTTCTCGTCGGCGGCAACTTCGCGGTCGGGATCGTGGTGTTCGTCATCCTGATGGTGATCAACTTCATGGTGATCACCAAGGGTGCGGGCCGGATCGCCGAAGTGGGCGCGCGCTTCACGCTCGATGCGATGCCCGGCAAGCAGATGGCGATCGACGCCGACCTGAACGCCGGCATCATCAACGAAGACCAGGCGCGCAAGCGCCGTCTGGAAGTGGGTCAGGAGGCCGAGTTCTACGGCTCGATGGACGGCGCGAGCAAGTTCGTGCGCGGCGATGCGATCGCCGGCCTGCTGATCATGGTGATCAACATCATCGGCGGCCTGATTGTCGGCGTGGTCCAGCACAACATGGCTTTCGCCGACGCTGCCAAAAACTACACGCTGCTGACCATCGGTGACGGCCTTGTGGCGCAGATCCCGTCGCTGGTGATCTCGACCGCCGCCGGTGTGATCGTGTCGCGGGTGGCGACCAACGAGGACATCGGCACGCAGTTGACCGGGCAGTTGTTCTCGAACCCGCGCGTGCTGATCATCACGGGCTGCATTCTGGTGCTGATGGGCCTGATCCCGGGCATGCCGCATTTCGCCTTCCTGCTCCTGGGCGGCGGCCTGATCCAGCTTGGCCGGATGATGAAGAAGCGCGCCGCCGACCTCAAGGGCTCGGCAGCCCTCGTCGATGTCGTGCCGGCCGCGCTCAAGCCGACTGAAGACACCGAGGCAAGCTGGGACGACGTGACGATGATCGACACGCTTGGTCTCGAAGTCGGCTACCGTCTGATTCCGCTCGTCGACAAGAACTCGGACGGCGAACTGCTCAAGCGCATCAAGAGCATCCGCAAGAAGTTCGCGCAGGAAATCGGCTTCCTGCCGCCGGTCATGCACATCCGTGACAACCTCGAATTGCGGCCCAACGGCTACCGGATCACGTTGAAGGGCGTCGAGGTCGGCGTCGGCGAGGCCTACCCCGGCCAGTGGCTCGCGATCAATCCGGGCCAGGTCAGCGCGGCGCTGCCGGGCACGCCGACCCAGGATCCGGCCTTCGGCCTGCCGGCCATCTGGGTCGATACCAATCTGCGTGAGCAGGCTCAGGTGTATGGCTACACGGTGGTCGATTCGAGCACGGTGGTCGCCACGCATCTGAACCACCTGGTCGTCATGCATGCCTCCGAACTGCTCGGCCGCCGCGAAATCCAGGCGCTGGTCGAGCGGATGCAGAAGGACACGCCGTCGCTGGTCGACGATCTGATTCCGAAGTCGCTTTCTCTCACGACGCTGCAGAAGGTGCTGCAGAACCTTCTGGAAGAAGGCGTGCCGATCCGCGACATGCGGACGATCCTCGAAGCGCTGGCCGAACAGACGCCGAAGGTCAGCGATGCGCACGAACTAAGCGCGGCCGTGCGTCTGGCGCTGGGGCGTGCGATCACCCAGCAATGGTTCCCCGGCACCGGCGACATGCAGGTCATGGGCCTCGATTCGAACCTCGAACGCGTACTTTCGCAGGCGCTTTCGACCGGAACGAACCCTGGGCTCGAGCCGGGTCTCGCTCATACGCTCATGACCGAGACGCAAAAGGCCATGACGCGGCAGCAGAACCTCGGACTCTCGCCGGTGCTGCTGGTGCAGCACTCGTTGCGGCCAATGCTCGCGCGCTTCCTGCGCCGCAGTCTGCCGCAACTGAAAGTGCTGTCGTATGCGGAGGTGCCCGACACCCGCAACGTGAAGGTGGTGAATCTGATCGGCGGGCAAGGGTAATCCCGTCCAACCTCGCGAC
>JBEKNG010000275.1:0-7336 GCA_049523075.1 Paraburkholderia sp. | reverse complement strand
CGGCGGCACCGTCACGGCGGGCGGCACGGTGATCACGAGCGGCACCGTCACAACCGGCGGCACCGCAGTGGTGGTGCGCCCACCGGCGGTCGTCATAGCGCCGCCTGTCGCTTACGTACCGCCGCCCCCGCTTGTCTATGTGCCGCCGCCCCCGCCGCCCGCTGTGTATGTTGCGCCCCGCGTGGTCTACGTCGCGCCGCCTCTACCGCGCCCGGTGGTGTGGGTGCCGGGGCACTGGTATGGCGGTATCTGGATTCCGGCTCACTGGTCATGAGCGACGACGTCAAATCATCAGGAGTCCCTATGCGAAGCGAGCCGAAAGTGAGGGATGGGCGAGGCAGTATGAAACCAGGCTGTTCGCATGAAAACGCTACCTGTAGCCACTTTTTCCTGAGACGTACAAGGCTCGCTTTGCTGATCGTCGCGCTCGTGGAGGTGGTTGCTGTTGCAGCCGGAACTGCAGGCGAAACGAACGCGTTCGCTGTGCCGGTCCCAGGAGTGGATGAGGTGCCGCTGTCCGGGTCCGTGTTGCCGCCGGATTCATCGCGTTCATTGCACTCGGCGCATTGCGCGTTGAAGTACGCAGCCGTACTCGACCTCGCCGAACTCGCGCGCCGCGACGGCAAGTCATCCAGCGCCTATCTGCACGCGTTCAGCAACGTGGCCAGCCAGATGAATGACTGTGGCAGCGGGGCGCGCTATGCGGCGCCGTCCTCTATCGTGGTAGAAGCGGCAACTCCCAGGCGATAATCGTCGGCCTGTTCACCCGGCGACGCTCATGACACAACCCGCGTTTTTCCCGTTTCACGATCTGGCCAGCACCTTGTTGCCGCACGCTGGCGACGCGAATGGCGACGGTTCGCACGACATCTCGCATCTGCAGCGTGTCTGGAACAATGCAGCGGCCATTCAGGCAGAGGACGGTGGCGATGCGCACGTGCTGTTCGCCGCGACGATCCTGCACGACTGCGTCCCCACCGAAAAAAATTCGTCGTTGCGGGCGCAGGCCTCGCGTCTGTCCGCCGAAAAGGCCGCACGCGTGCTGAGCGAGCTCGACTGGCCGCAGGCGAAGATCGAGGCCGTGGCGCACGCTGTGGCCGCGCACAGTTTTTCAGCCGGCATTGAGCCGCTGACGCTGGAGGCGAAAACGCTGCAGGATGCGGACCGGCTCGATGCGATCGGCATGCTCGGCGTGGCGCGGTGCTTTTACGTTGCCGGCCGGATGGGTAGCGCGTTATACGACCCGGTTGATCCGCACGCGTTGGAGCGGCCGCTGGATGACCGGCGCTATGCACTCGATCATTTCCGCGCGAAGCTGCTCAAGTTGGCGTCGGATTTCCGGACAGCCACAGGTGCCCGGCTGGCGCGCTTGCGCCATGACCGCTTGCAGCGCTTTCTCGATGAATTCGCGGATGAAATCTGACTTATGACTTGCGATCGTCTATAAAAAAATGACCGCTCCGGTGACTGAGAAGGGGTCCGGAGCGGTCTGAGAGGAACGTAAGTACTGCTTTCCTTACTACGTCTTTAGAACTTGTACGTCGCGCCGATTTGAGCGAAAACTCCGAGGTAGTTGTACACCGAGGTGTCGTAACCACTCTGATCCAGCGTGCCGTTCGCAAAGATCGGATCGTACGGAGGTGTGCGATTGAAGATGTTGTCCACGCCGCCGTAGATCGTCCAGTGCTTGAAGCCCGAGTACGTCACCATCAGGTTGAACTGGCTGTACGACCCGACCTTGTTCGGAGCGGGAGGCGGCAAGAGATTCTGCGCGTACGGGCCCGTGAACTCCCACGTCAACGCTGCGTCCCACTTGTGGTAAGCCCAGTCGAAGGTGGTGTTGCCCTTCCAGCGCGGGAAGCTGCCGCCGAACGGTTGCGTGATGGTGTAGTTGTTGCCTGCACCGTTGATCGGCGCCTCACCCGGGGTGCCGAGCTTGAAGCTGTTCACGTAAGCCCAGTCAGCCGAGACGGTGAAGGTACCGGCCTTCGTCGGCAGCGCCTGACGGAACGTGCCCTCGAAGCCGTTCGTGTCGAGGTAGCCCAGGTTCTGGTACGGGATCACCTCGTAGAGGAGATTGCCGTTGGCGTCGGTGACAACCTGCGAAGGCGCGCCCTGGCCGATCACATTGTCGACGCGAATCTTGTACCAGTCGAGGCCGATGTCGGTCGTACGCGTTGGCGACACTTCGAAGCCGATGTTGAGGTTCTTCGTACGTTCGGGCGCCAGATTCGGGTTGCCCATGGTGATCGACGTATAGTTCTGGCCGGTCGCCTGATTCACCTGAAGACCCAGCGTTTGCGACGCGCTGTTCTCAACGAAGGTCGGTGCACGGAAGCCGCGACTGTACGATGTATACATCGTCAGTGCCTGCACCGGCTGATAACGCAGGGCGAAGCGCGGCGAGAAGGCACCGCCGACATCGCTGTAGTGGTCGTAACGACCCGACTGGCTGAACGTCAGGTTCTTCACGATCGGAATGTCGACCTGGTAGTACACAGCCGCCACGTTGCGCTGGCCGTCCACCGTCTGGAGGTTTGGACTGGTGACGATGCCCTGTTCATACTCGTAACCCGGCGAGATGGTTTCGCTCTGGTGCGTGAACTGCGCACCGAAACCCAAACCCACATCACCCGCAGGCAAATGGAACAGATTGGGCGTCGAAATCGTCGCGTCAACCGTATCGAGCTTCGAGATACCCAGGTTGTTCGCGTCCTGGAACAGGCCGTTCAAGCCGCCCGGCGTAGACGCCGGATTCGCGAAGTTGAACACGCCGTTCTGGTAGATGTTGGTCAGCGCGTTCGCGTTCAGCTCGTTGGAATACGTGTTCGACACCGTGCTTTGCGAGTGGCTGAGCGACGTCGACCAATCCCAGTCGCCGTACGGCAGGCTGAACGAACCTTTCACGCCTGTCGATGCGCGGTAATAATTGGCATCCGTTGTTGATGATTGTGCGTTGGGGAAAGCGTACGTGAGCGGCGTGGCCACTCCAAACGGGTTGTAGGGGTTGCTCGCCGGCACCGTGAAGTTGAATGGCGTGAGGAGTTTCGTCGCCGGATTCCAGATGAGCGTGGGGGCCTGCGGATTGCCGACAACCGGCACCCCGTCGTTCTGGGTGGTCTGGTTGTAGCTCTCCAGGATATCCGCGTACGCCGTTGTGGTGTCGTTGATCTTGAAGTCAGCGTGAATCTTGGCGTTGTAACGCTCCATCATCGGCGCGATGGACGTGTCGTTCGCCGTGTTGGTGCTACAGACCGTGCCCCCCATTCCCTCACCGCCAGACAGCGAGTTGCTGGCTGCCGGATGCACCGTACCGCCGCCCAGGCAGCCGGCCACTGCTTGCGCGTTGCCATTAGCCAGATTCCAGTAGGACGGCGCGAGCAACGAGTACCCGCCAGGCTGGCCGGTGAAATCCTGGTTCTGCGTCGAATCGCGGTCAGCCAGCGTGGAGCCGTTGTCCTTGTAGGCGCTCGCCGCTACGGTGACATTGAATCGATCCGAGTTCAGATCGCCGAAGCCGGCGAGCACGCCAAACTTGTACGTACCGTTGCCCGCACTGTTGCTTACCGAGCTGCCCAGGTTGCCGTCGAGTTGCAGGCCCTGAAAGTCGTGCTTCGTGATGATGTTGACCACGCCGGCGACGGCATCCGATCCGTATTGCGAAACGGCACCGGTCTTCACGATATCGATCCGTTCGATGTCGTTCAGCGGAAGCGTGTTCAGATCGAAGAACGAGTCGACGCTGTTCGAAAAGAATGCAAACGGCGCGACACGCTGGCCGTCGACCAGGACGAGTGTGTACTTTTCGCTGAGACCACGCAGGGCAATACCGGCGGCGCCCGCAGCGAAATTCGAGGTTTGGCCTTCGCTCCAGCTGTTGGCTGAATTGGCCGACGTCTGCCGCAGGAAGTCGGAGACCGTCGTCGCACCGCTGTCCTGGATGTCCTTCTGGGTGACCACCTGGACCTGGTTGTAACCGACCTTGTCCGAACTGCGGATCAGCGAGCCGGTCACTTCGAAGCGCTTCAATTGCTGCACGTTGCCGTTACTGCCGGCGGTGCCTGAAGTGCCGCTTGGTGTAGCGGTCGCGCCTGGTGTGGTGTCGGTTTGTGCCGTCGTCGCGGCAGGTGCTGCTGGTGTTCCTGCCGTTGCAGCCGGCTGGCTTTGCGCGAACGCCGGAACGGCGATCGCGGCTGAGAGTGCTAGCTCAGCCCAGATTATTCTTCTAATGGCGATTGCTAATGCCCTTTGTTTCATCATTCCCCTCACGCTTGTCAGTAAGGCCATACGCTGTTGTGCGAAGAGAGGCCTTTTGGACCCCTCCACTCTATGCACGGCATAACTCCGCCGTATTCCGTCAGCAGCTTCTTCCACGCCGGCCATGGCGCACCTCGTCTTGCGACGCGCAGGGCACGGCAAAGCGGGTGGTGAAGCGTGTGTTTAGTATCGGAGTACTAAACAGTTATTATCGGATTGCGCAGCGTTTTTTATCTTGCTAGACGTGTATCGGGGTCCGGTCTCACTTCGGGTTACTACCGACCACATCTGCTTATCAAGCACTCAGAAATAATTTGCATTCCTTACGAAATGCTTTAATTTGACTCCACAACGACTTGCCGACTTTACTTCTACTGCGGTGTGCTACTCGCGGGCACTCGACCTGCCCGGCGCTTGTATTACCTGGTTTTCTTGCACCAAACGACGCTGTAACAGAGCTTCCTTGCCCGGCGTGCCAGATATCTTACGAGATGCCTTACGATTAGTTGCGGAACATTACCAAGACACAATGTCCGAGTCAAAATTTGTTTGATGCAAATAAAACTTGTTGTTTTCTGGCAGATACCTCTCACGAGGTCGGGCGGAGCGACGCAGCCGGGACCAAGCAGTGATTGGACGGGATGGCAGCCGGAAGGCCGGCAGGTGGGGCAGAGCGTCGTCTTCGCTGCGCTCGTGCGCCGCAAGGCGGCCTGGTCAAGGCGAGCGTCTAGAGTGTTGCGTCTAAACAGACCCTGGAGCTCGCCACGAAGCCGGCTGGCCCGGCGTTGCGCTGTCACATGGCTTCAAGAACCTCGATGCCCAGCAACCCGAGTCCAGTGCGCAGCGTATCGGCGGTTAGCCGGCACAGCTGCAGACGGCTGATGCGCGTCTCGCCCGTTGCGCTCAACACCGGGCACGCCTCGTAAAAGCGCATGAGGGCTGCCGCGAGCTCGTACAAATAGGCGCATAGGTAATTCGGCAATGCGTCCTGCGCGACCGCGAGCACGGCATCGGAAAAGCGCGCCAGTTGCAGCGCGAGCTGCCGCTCGGCGGGTTCCTCGAGATGCACCTTGCCATTGACGTCCCATTCGCCAGCGCGGCGCAGCACGCTCTTGATACGCGTGTAAGCATACTGAAGGTATGGCGCGGTATTGCCTTCGAAGGACAACATGCTGGCCCAGTCGAATACGTAATCCGTACTACGGTTTTTGGCGAGGTCGAAGTATTTGATCGCACCGATGCCAACGACCTGGGCCACGGCCCGCCGATCCGCTTCCGGCAACTCGGGATTTTTCTCTGTGACGAGATTGAAGGCTCGCTGCGTGGCTTCCGCGAGCAGCTCGGCGAGCTTGACCGTATCGCCGCTGCGGGTCTTGAACGGCTTGCCGTCCTCGCCGAGCACGACTCCGAACCCGACGTGCTCCAGTTGCACATCCGCCGGGACGTAACCCGCCTGGCGTGCCACGGAAAACGCTTGCTGGAAATGCAGCTTCTGCCGGGCGTCGACCACGTAGAGCATCCGGTTGGCCTTCAGGGTATTGGCGCGATAGCGGATCGCGGCAAGGTCTGTGGTGGAATAGAGGTACCCACCATCCTGCTTTTGCACGATATACGCAGCCGGCACGCCGTCCTTGCTGCTGAACTCGTCGAGAAAGACGACCTGCGCACCGTCGCTCGTCACAGCGAGGCCTTTGGCCTGCAGATCGGCGACCACCACGGGCAGGTCGTCGTTATAGGCGCTTTCACCGTGAACGTCGGCGGGCGTCAGACCCACATTGAGCCTGCGATAAATCTCCTCGCAATGGCTCATCGAGATGTCGAGAAAACGCTTCCAGAGTTCGAGCACGCGCGGATCACCACCCTGCAGCTTGACGACATAGTCCCGCGCCCGATTGGCGAATGTTGCGTCTTCGTCGAAGCGCTTCTTCGCATTTCGATAGAACACTTCGAGATCGGCGAGGGCGAGATTCGATGCGGCGTCGGGACCGGTTTCGTCCATGCACGCCGTCAGCATGCCGAATTGTGTACCCCAGTCGCCTACATGATTTTGTGCGATGACCTTGTGCCCGACGAAGCGCAATACTCTCGCCAACGCGTCGCCGATCACAGTTGAGCGCAGATGCCCAACGTGCATTTCTTTGGCGAGATTCGGCGAAGAGTAATCGATCGCGACACATTGCACGGCGTCTTCGGTCACCCGCGGGACAGCGAGGCTGCCGTGGTCGTCGAGCGCGGTCTTCACCCAGCGAGCCAGATAGTCCGGAGCGACCGTCATGTTGATAAACCCTGGTCCGGCAATCTCGATACGGCTGACGATGCCCTCCAGGTCCAGGTGCTCCACCACCGTCTGAGCGAGCTCGCGCGGATTGAGTTTGCGCGATTTCGCTGCGGCCATGATGCCGTTCGCCTGATAGTCGCCATGCTCGGGGCGGCTGGCGGGCTGAACGTTTGCGGTGGCGTCCGCACAGCCGGCTGCCGCGAGGGCATCCTGGACGCGCGAGTTGAGAAGCTGGAGCAGGGTTTGATTCGGCATCTATCTGGGTATTGGATTGTGTGTTGACGCGACCGGACGGGGCAAACCGGAGCCCTGTTGCTGAATGGGAGCAGAAAACCTCGCCGCTGGACCTTCACGTTTGATTCGAGTGGGCAGCTCGCCGCTGGGCTCGAAGCGACAAGTCCTTCGGGCGATTCTACATGGCCTTGGCGAGGCCGCGGTCAAGAGAGGGGAGAATGCCGTGCGCGTTGGCGATCAGGATCGGCAGGTCCGGCGATTCGGGTTGCAGCAACGCGCGGTCCATTGTCACGCGGGCAATCGCAAGGTTGTACTTGCTGTCGCCCATCGCGACTGCCGAGGAAAGTTGCACGGAGCAGGTTTTACGTGGGGCGGTCCTGCCGGACGATGAGATGATGTAAACACTTAGGCTTCGCTATGAGGAACGAATGAGTGCAACTGTGGAGGATCGCCTGGTTCAGGTTGTCCGGCAAAACCAATGGAACGAACTGATCCTCGCGCGAGCGCCGAAGCTGGGCGTGAACGATTGGTGGTTGACGGCCGGCTGCATTGCCCAATCGGTGTGGA
>JBEKNG010000274.1:0-7359 GCA_049523075.1 Paraburkholderia sp. | reverse complement strand
ACGGGCTGGATTCGACGTTGGATTGGCGAGGAAGCCTGGGAAGTGCTGTGGCGGCGTCTCTTTGACTACAAGTTCTACGATTACGCATACAACCTTTCCGCCGCATGGATCTGGAGCCGCATCCGGCGCATTGGCCGGTCGCGCTACAACATCTTCCACGAAAAGCTCGGCTATCTCGAAGGCGGTTCGGACACGCTGCTCGAAGGCATGCGCCGTTATATTGAAGCGAACGGTGGCGAATTCCGGCTCGGCACGCCGGCTCAAAAGGTTGTGATAGAGAACGGCAAGGTAACCGGCATCGAAGCCGATGGTGAATTCCTGCCGTTCGACAAAGTGATCAGCACGATTCCGCTGCCGTACGTCCCGCGCGTGATGCCCGATCTGCCGGCAAACATTCTCGAGGCGTTCCGCAGCGTCAAGAATGTGGCGGTGGTGTGTGTGATTGCAAAGCTGAAAAAGTCTGTCACCGAGAACTTCTGGTTGAACACGAATGATCCCGAGATGGATATTCCGGGCATCGTCGAATACACCAATCTACGGCCGATGGATCATCACATCGTTTATGTGCCGTTCTACGTTCCTGGTGAGCATCCGAAGTACCAGGAAGCGGATTCGGTGTTCATCGACAAGGTGAAGCGTTACCTGATGAAGATCAACCCTGCTTTGAAAGCGGACGATTTCATCGAGGTACGTGCCAGCCGGTATCGCTTCGCACAACCAATTTGCGAACCTGGTTTTCTGGACCGTTTGCCGCCGATTCAATTGCCGGTTGAAGGCCTGTTGGTTGCCGATACGTCCTACTACTATCCGGAAGACCGCGGTATCTCGGAGAGTATCGGGTTGTCGCGAAAAATGGCGAAGATGGTATGACGCGTGCACATGCGTTCGTCAAACGGACGTTCGTCTCGAAGAACTTTCTGCTTTTTTTGTTGACCGGCGGCTTTGCGGCGGCGGTCAACTGGGGCAGCCGGATCGGCTATAACATCTGGATGCCGTACTCGGCGGCGATTGTGGTCGCCTATATCACCGGGATGATTACGGCGTTCGTATTGGCGAAGCTGTTTGTATTTACGAAAAGCACCCAGTCGACGGGACGTTCAGTGTTTTTCTTTACGCTTGTGAATCTGGTGGCGGTGGCGCAGACTTGGGTGGTAAGTGTAGGACTCGCCTACTACGTGTTCCCACGTGTGGGCTTCATTTGGCATGTCAGGGATGTGGCGCATGCTGTCGGGGTCGTTGTGCCAGTGTTTACTAGTTACGTTGGGCACAAGAAGTGGAGCTTCAAACACTAATGCGATGCCGAGAAGGAACTATTGCGGCCCACAAGCGCAGGAAGCATTCCATCTGATAGCAATAACGATTAGCCTATGCATTCTATACTGCGTAAGACATGTCACGATTCGAACCCACTTCAACGCGATGAGAGGACGGAATGGACAGACCCGAAATTTTTGCAAAGCTAGATCGCGTCGCACAGAAAAAAGGAGATGTATTCGCCGCGTTGCGCGAGTTGCCAATTGATGTGGTCGCCGATGCCCTGCTGGAGGTACCGTCAGACTATCCCGCCGCTCGTGCTGCACTGCCCAAAATGGCCTCTAACGACGTCCAGGACTCTTGGACGGGGAATCATGGTCACACGCTTTTATTTCAAAGCAGCGCGTTCGTGCACTCGGTCGAAACAGGATTCCTGAAATATGCGGGTCGGCGGCTTGAGAACGCAAACATTCTGGACTACGGCTGTGGATGGGGCCGCCTGATCAGGCTGATGTATAAGTTCTCCAGCCCTGAACGGCTTTACGGTTGCGATCCTTGGGACAAATCGATCGAATTGTGCCAAGCGGCCGGAATATCGGCGAATCTTGCGGTCTGCGAATACCTTCCCAAAGAGATCCCATTTCAGGGCGTGAAGTTTGACCTGATCTACGCGTTCAGTGTATTTACACACCTCTCCGAATCGACCGCCAGAACAGTTCTATCGGCTCTCAGGTCTGCTATTGCAGATAACGGCCTGCTCGCAATCACAATCCGCCCCGATAGTTACTGGTACGTGCATGACGTTTCAAAAACAAGTGTCGATCTGGACCTTATGCATAAGGTCCATCGCTCAAACGGATACGCATTCACCCCTCATGGACACAAGGTCGCTTCGGCAGTAGATGAGGCGGGGCTCAATACGTATGGAGATGCCTCCTTTACGCTGGAATACATACGACAGCACTGGTTAGGCTGGGATATCGTAGGGACAGATGTACTGTTGCTGGACCCGTACCAAACAGTCGTGTTCCTGAGACCGACTGTCCGGACCTAAAATTCGCATATTCACGTGAGACACGATAGCCGGGCGTCGGTTAAATCAACGTGTTTTCGACGGCCGTACCCGGCGAGTCGACGTCTTCGTTTAACGTTCCGTCATGGTCGCGTGCCGGGTCTTCTCGATGGAAGATCTGGGCGACCAAATTAGTATCGTAGACATCTCACAAGTCGGCACCCTCTAATTCGAGCAAGCTGGCCTATGCGGAGCGAAGCGGCAAGGGCATGCCGTTGTCGTGAATAGGGACCGGTGGTTGCAGATTTTTTTCGCGCCTGATTTTCTGACTTTCTGACTTTCTGGCCGGACGTGTGCTGATTTGACGAGGTCAATATCCTGTCTCTCGCAGGTAATTTGATCGGTAAGCACCCGGCCATCCCGTCTTGAGTTGCAGTGAAGGTCTTGGAAGCATTGCATAATTCGTACCACTCCCGCTCGACACGAAGAACTTGCGCCCAGCTGAGATCCGTGTCGAAGTGCATCGCGCGGACCGGTCGATAACGGTTATCCGGCTGACGGTATCCGTCAGCGGAACCCGTCGGCGTAGTTCTCCGCGGCTAGATGTCGACGATTTTTCGCAGTAAGGCGTAGGAAACACGCCAGTGACCGTCGGTGTCATTGACGGCAATCGAGGCCGTCTTCGCATTCAGCCGAACGATGATGCCGACGCGTTCGCTCAGGTGCTTGTCGGTGAAGCCGACTGTGTCGCCGATGAAGAACTCTTCGCGCTGTGTTCTCGACGGCGGTGCCGGTTCGACGTGAGGCTGACCAGTTGAAGTTTGCGGGATGACCGCCGCATAGAGCACGCCCCAGCGGCGTCGGGTTGTGCTGTCCTGAATCACCGCCTGTGTCTGCCGAAGTTCAACGATCGTGCCTTGTGCCGGCGGCCCGAGAGGGTTGTCACCGATGTAGTTGACGGACATCCCCAGATGCAGGCGTTGACGTATTTCGAGAATACGTCTCGGGTCATCAAGCATCTTGCCGATAGCAAGATAGAGACGATACAACTCGGCGCTAGGCGCCTGTCGAAGGGAATCGAGAATGTCCATGGTGTAGAGGTGTTCTAACGGGCGAGCGGCAAGAGCTCGTGCACGCGATTGACGGGATACGACGGCAATTGCTCGGGCGTCCGTTCGAGCCACGCGTAGGGCTCTATACCGTTGAGGCGAGCCGTCCCGATGAGTGAATACATCGTTGCTGCTGCACGGGCGCCTCGTGGTGAACCTGCAAACATCCAGTTCGACCGTCCCAGGGCAATCGGCCTGATCTGCCGTTCAAGCGCATTGTTGTCTGGCAACAGGACACCGTTCCCGGTATATCGGATGAGCGCGTCCCAATGTCGCAACGCATAACCGAAGGCCTTGGCGAGCGGCGCTTGCGGGAGCAAACCGATGACGTTTGCGTCTAACCATTGGCGAAACTGCGCAAGCACGGGCAACGCCTTTGCCTGCCGGGCCGCAAGCTTGATGTCTGGCGTTTGATCTTTAACCCGAGACTCAATTGCATACAGCCGGGCGATCCACTGCAGGGCTTGCGCTGCGAGCCCTGGGCCTTTCTGAGCCTTGGCAATCTCGAAGAACCGTCGGCGGCAATGGGCCCAGCATCCGACCTCGATGATATCGCCTCGCTCGTAAAGCGCAGCATGGCCGCTATACGCGTCGGCTTGCAGATAGCCTTGGTATTTATTCAGGTACAGCAGCGGATGTGCGCCCGCTCGCGACTCAGCGAACTCGAACACGACCGCCGGCGAGTGGTCGACCCAGACACCATTCTCCTTACGCTGTCCCGCGCCAAGGTAGCCCCATAATCGCGCTGTACGCGTTGACGGGCGGCCTCGCTCGAGCAAAGGCAGTGTCGTGTCGTCTACGTGCATTCGCGGCGCCTTCAACTGGTGGGTGCGCAACCCGGGCAGCAGTACCGATAGTAGCTCGGCCGATGCCAGCTTCCATTCGCACAGCGTGGCGCGTGGCAAGTACACGCCACGGCGCGCGTAGCGCATTTCCTGGCGATTCAACGGCAGATGATCGACATAGGTGTTGACCAGCACATTGGCGAGCAGGCTCGCGCTGGCATTGCTCTTCGGTAGCGGCGAAGGCTGTGCGCTTGCAGTCACGATGGTCGACTCGCCATCCTTCTTCGCCACGTATTTGAAACGGATGTGCTCAATGACGGTGAGCCTGGACGGCTCGTAATGCAGTGTCTCGCTGTGTTCTTCGCCGATGCGTTCGAGCGTATCGAACGTCATCTTCTGTTCATCGCTGAGATCGTATTCGATGCATGTGCGGGGCAGCTCCTTCGGCAAAGCAGGACGCCCTTTGCGAGTGTGGCCCGCCACAGGTACTGCGTCGGGCACGGGCGGCACCGGGATATCCGTGGCAGCATCAAACAGTTCGGCCTGGCCGGCCAGGCGCTCGGAACTCACGCCGAAGCGCGCCCGGTTCAGCTGTGCAATCTGATGCTGGAGGATTTCCAGCTGCTCCCACAACACCCGTGCAAGCCGGTTCTGTTCCAGCGCGAATGCTTGCAGCGCATCGGGCTCGACGGGAAGATCCGCGACAGTGACGGCGGTGGGTGGCATGTGCATCATGATGCCCAACTCGAGCCACGTTTACAAGCTCAGTCTGTGCTGGAACATGTCATGCCACGCGCGTCACCGCCACGGTGTGGTGCGGCTCTCGCGCCGGGATCTCGATGCCTTCGAGCCATGCGTTGAGCTCCGCAAGCGTGAAGCCACGCTGAGCGAGTAATGAGGGTGACGGGAAACGGCCTCTTTCGAGACGCTTATACCAAAGCGCGAAGCCGGTCCGGTCCCAATAAAGAATCTTCACTTTGGAGCGATCGCGCGCCACGAAGACAAACAGATTGCCCGATGCAGGCTTCTGCGCAAGTAACGGCTCGACGAGATAAGACAGCCCATCGATCGCCTTGCGCATGTCGACCGGGTCGCGACAGATGTAAGCGCGAACGTCCGAGGCAATCAGCACCGGCCACCTCCGAGCTGCCCGAGCACAAATCGCACGATGCGCTCGGCGTGAACGCCGCTCAGTTCAATGCGAACGCCCGCGAGCGAGAGTGTCACCCGATCACGTGACGCCGGTGCGTCAGCCGCTGGCGGTGCGACGGCCGGCACGTGGGGCACCAACTCGCCATCCAGATTCGAAGCGATGAACGCCGCATCCGCAGTAACCGCGAGCAGCGGCTTATTCTCTTTGACGGAACTTGAAAGCTTCTTACGCCACAGGCTGAAGGTACTTACCGCGAGACCCTGTTCCCGGCAAAACCGCCGAGCGCCAATACCACTCGCTTTCCAGGCGGTGACCATCTCGCCCCAGAACGCTTCCCCTTGCCGTGGGCGACGTTTGCCCATCGCCGTTGCAGCCTTGATGTTCTCGTCTTCCATCGCATTGCCCTCGTTCTCACGAAAGCACCACCTTCACATCCGGAATGCCGACATTCAAGACGGGATCCGCTGACGCTTACGTTGAGCGGCATCCGTGTTTGCAAGTTTTTAGATTTCGCGTCGAAAAGCACTCTCATGAAGTAGTGACGAGTATGGAGGCGCGGGGGGCAATGAGCTTTTCGTACGGGACGAGAGTGGAATGCTTTAGTCATGCGTCGCTCCTTGCTTACAGGCGAGCATAAATGGATGTAATCGGATAGGGATTCGGTGATGAGCACATCAACGATGTGCTGTCTGCCTGGCTCGTTTCCAATAATGTGGCCATGAACATATTCGATCCGTTTAGCTGTTTAGCCGTTTAGAAAGAATGGCGGACATACCGACTATTTCAACCGATTTGGGAAGACGACCGCGACGGAACCCTCGAAAGTACGCAATCGTTGAACTTGGTTGTGGCCGTCCGTTAGGTTTGCCAGTTCGTCCGAAGGGTGGTCTTGGCCGTAGCCCTCGACGACGCACGCGTCCCATTGCTCGCTCACCTGATCAGGACTGTTTCACTTTCCGGCATACAGCGTTGCGGCGTATGCGAGGGGCCGATTGCGCCCCAGTGAAACCCCCGCCCGGGCGCCTTCCCACGATTGTTGCTCTCCGAGGAAAAGTAAATTCAAGTTATCGACACAAAAATCCAATAGTAGGGGTATACACTCGGTTCTAACGATGCTGCAACGCGAAGTTCTGGTTCCTTCCGCAGCCTCTTTCGAAAGCCGAAACTCTCTCTATTGGAGCTACATCATGAACACCAAACTCATCGCCGCTGTCCTGATCGCGGCTTCGGCCGCCATCGCCGCCCCTGCTTTCGCGGGGAGCGGGAGCGGCGGCGGCGGCACCGGCCCCGCAGGCCCGGTTGGGTACGACTGGAGCGCTACGCCACAAGGTCAGCAGGTACAAAAAGCCTGGGCTGCACGGGCTGAACGTCAAGCTGCTGCCCGCAATGCGAACACGGGTTACGGCGGCAGCGACAGCACGGGGTCGCAATCGGGCACAGCGTCGCCCGTCGGCGAAGTTCACTGATCGCGAGTGGGTACCCGCCTTGTTCGTGCTGGCCAAATCCGGCTGCTGCGTGTGACCGCTTCGGAAAGTCCTGACTGACTTCCATGGGTCGCGCGCCGCCGATCGCAGCCTGACGACGTCCAAGCTGCGGATGCCCATTGCATGAGGCAGTACCGGGCCATTTACGGCCATTCAGCGCAGCTGTCAGGCGGACATTCGAATGTCCGCTCGACCTAGCTAACTGAGCTTCCGAGGGGATCGCCGCCTCGAGCAAACGGTTAGGCGTCGCTGGGAATCGGTGCCTCGAGAAGGCAGCCAAACTCGCGGGCAAAGTCGACAGAGACGCGCGCATGGACTGCGCCCTGCTTGTCAAAGAAGCGCTGCGTCCCTCGAAGAGTGAACACACCTTCATGCCAGACGTTTGGGTGGATATAGAGACCCTGCTGTCCATCGAAGCGAAAGCACACGAACTTCTCCGGCGCAATGTCGTCCCCGGGCAATGCCAGTGGTATGTAGAACGGACGGCGGTCGAGAGGAAAGAACAGTTGCCCGCCGTCTGGGTGGTAGTTCGCGTGCCAAAGCAACATGCGTTTCGGGACAT
>JBEKNG010000273.1:0-7370 GCA_049523075.1 Paraburkholderia sp. | reverse complement strand
TGGCTGAGAATGCGGCGCATGTAGTCGCGCAGATCGGCGTTGTCGTCGACCACCAGCACCCGCCCGGCGACGTGTCCGGCAGACAGGGCCGGCGGCGTTTCGGCTGGGTCCAGCAAGGACTGCGTCTCGTCCGGTTCGACGTCGGAAAGGGGGTTCGAGGCGGGAATCCAGCGCCGCGCGGCATCGGCATGCGCAAGGGCATTCCGGCTCAGCGCGGCGGGCGCGGGTTCGGGCACGGCGAGTCGTGCTATGGCGCGCGGCAACGCGACGGTGAAGCAGCTGCCGGTGCCGGGCGCGCTATCGACCCGGACCGTACCGCCGTGCAGCTTGACCAGTTCCTGCACCATCGCAAGGCCGATGCCGCTGCCTTCGACCGAGCGGCCCGGCGATCCGGCCACCCGATGAAACCGTTCGAAGAGCCGCGGAACCTCATCGGGCGCAATCCCGATGCCCGAGTCCGCCACGCTCATCTCGACGCCGCCGTCCTGCGCCTCGCGCACCGTCACCCTGATCGCACCGGAGAAGGTGAACTTGAACGCGTTCGACAGCAGATTCATCACGACCTTTTCCCACATGTCGCGATCGATCTCAGCAATCAGCGGAGCGGGTCCGCAGTCCACCTCCAGTTGCAGCCCGACCGTCTCGATGGCGGAGCGGAACAGCGCGGCGAGCTCGGCGGTGAAGGCGGCGATATCGGTCGGCTGGGGACTGATCTGAAAACGCCCTGCTTCGATCCGCGAAAAGTCGAGCAGCGCGTTGACGAGCTTGAGTAGACGCAGGCCGTTGCGATGCGTGATCTCAATCAGCTTGCGATCGGCGTCGCTGGCCGCCCCCGGCTTGGCGAGCAGCTCTTCGAGCGGGCCCAGCATCAAGGTCAGCGGGGTACGGAATTCGTGGCTGATGTTCGAGAAGAAGGTGGTCTTGGCGCGGTCGATTTCAGCGAGCGCTTCGGCGCGCCGTCGCTCTTCCTCATAGGCATGGGCGTACCCGATGGCCGCGCCGATCTGCCCTGCCACCAGATTGAGGAAGGCCCGATAGCCGTCGTCGAGGAGGCGGCACGGATTGAGCGCGGCGACCAGCACACCCGCCCGGGCCATCTCGCCGCCGGGCATGATGGGAAGCACGACGGCCTGAGCCGGTTCGAGGCTCCACGGACCGCCCGGCAGCCCGGGGCCGAAGCGTTGCACCAGATCGCTCACGATCACGGGGCATTGCGTCCGCAGCACTTCGGCAAACGGCCAGTGCGCTGCCTCGCCGGCGCGCATCGACTCGGGTGCCGCACGATGGCCGGGCGCGATACCGCTGGCGCCCGCCAGCGTGACATCTGCTCCCCCCGGTTCGGCCATATAAAGCAGGGCGAACGGGATATCGCGTGAACCGGTCTGCAACGCGCGCACGCTCAGCTCGCAAGCGTCGCGCCATAACCGGGCATCCGCCGTCGAGGCAGCCAGTTCGCGCAACAGCATCAGTTGACGTTCGCCGATCACACGCGCGGTGTCGTCGCTGTTCGCGCAGATGATCCCGCCAGCACTGCCGTCGTCGTTGGGGACCGGGCTATACGAGAAGGTGTAGTATGTCTCCTCGGGGAAGCCGTTGCGCTCCATGATCAGCAGCTTCTGTTCGACGAAGGTGCCCTCGGCGCCCGTCAAGGCAGTGGCGAGCAAGGGCCCGATGTCGCTCCAGATTTCATGCCAGACCACCTCGGTCGGCTGACCGAGCGAGACCGGATGCTTGCCGCCGATGATCGACTTATAGGGATCGTTGTAGAAGAACAGCAGCTCCGGGCCCCAACCGATCCAGATCGGCTGACGCGAAGTCAGCATGATGCGGATCGCGGTCTTCAGGCCTTGCGGCCAGTTCTCCGGCGCGCCGAGCGAAGTCGAGTTCCAGTCGTACGCGCGGATCAGCGCGCCCATCTCCCCGCCGCCGACCAGGAAGGTCGTGGTTAAACTGGCGCGCAACGCGTCGGCCGTTCGGCTATCCGGCTTCATTGACGCTATCTCCTCGGCACGGTTGTCTCGTTGATTTGACGGACGTTCGCAAGCAGTGCACGACGAGCGCTGCAGCGGCTCAATGCGAACAGACCAGCTTCACGCGATTCTCGCATGCGGAACGCGTGCGCAAGCACGAAAATGCGCTCAAAAGTGCACGAGAGCGACGTGTTTTTGTCTTCCGGTTGGCCGGATGCTGCGTGTGAAGTTTTCCGATAGATTGATGCCATGTTGCAGCGCGCAGCGACGCCTCGCATCCGGTAAATTATGCTGCTCGCATCGTCCATTTCGGAGCAAAAATGACCCGTCACGCCACTGCCTCTCACGCCTACTCCACCACGTCTCCAACGCGTGCCGAGGTCGACACGCTTGAGGGCGCAACGGTCCTCGAATTCGGCACCGACTGGTGTGGTTACTGTCAGGCTGCCCAACCGGTGATCGGCCAGGCATTCGACGCTCATCCCGAGGTGCGTCGCCTGAAGATAGAGGACGGCCCGGGCCGGCCGCTCGGCCGCTCGTTCAAGGTCAAGCTGTGGCCCACCCTGATCTTTCTGCGCGATGGCGCCGAAGTCGCGCGGGTGGTGCGGCCCGCCGAGGTGCGGGCCGTCGAGGAAGGGTTAAAGGCGCTCGGTTGAGGAACCGGCATTGCCCGCTTCATCCTGTTGCGGGCTCAGGTGATTTTGGCCGCTGGCTGCCCCGTCGGCGCGTGTATGAGCCTGTCCCTGAGCAGCTGATATGAGTCGCCCCGCAGCCCCAAAAAGCAGAATGCCCGCGCCTGATTTCTCAGGCGCGGGCATTCCTCAACGCAGTTCAGCGTAGCGTTACCGTATCAGTTCGTTTGGGCACCACCGGCGCTCGCCGGCACGCGGGCTTTCGACGGATGGCCGATACCGCCTTCCTGCAGCCAGTAGCCCAGACCCATGAAGATGGCGCCGCCGGCAAGATTGCCCAGCGTCACAAAAATCTCGTTGTGCACAGCACCGGCAAACGTGATGTTGTCCGGATGCTCGCCGATCAGCGCAAGCGCGAACACAAACATGTTGGCGACGCTGTGTTCAAAGCCGCTTGCCACGAACGCAAAGATCGGCCAGAAAATCAGGCCCAGCTTGGCGCCGTCGTTATTCGTACGCGCCGCCATCCAGATTGCGAGGCACACGAGCCAGTTGCACAGGAGTCCTTTCGAGAACAGCGCGAGACCTGGCGCGGACATCTTCGCCGAGACCGCCTTGAAGAAGACCGCGGAGCCATCGGTCAGCAGCACACCACCGCCGGCTGCATGCAGGATCACCGCGAGCACCACCGAGCCAATCAGGTTACCGATCCAGCACACGATCCAAACCAGCAGCATCCCGCCTATGCCTGTCTCGCCGCGAAATACGGCAAACGGCATGTACATCGCCGTACCGGTGAACAGTTCCGAGCCGGCGAACACGACGATGGTCAGCGCGCAGGCGAATACCGCACCCATGATCAGGTGCACGTAGGCCGGATCGACATGCGAGCCGACCGAAAACATCAGGATGTCGCCGAAGCCGATATAGGCTCCAGCCATAGCCGCGCCAATCAGAAAAGCGAGTGGCGAACGCGCAATCGCTACCGCTTTGTGCGCGCCGATCTTGGCGAATTTGTCGATACTCTCTGCGTACATCATGGCTCCACGAGTTTGGTCTCCCCTCTTCATCTGCGCCGGGGGCTGCGTCAATCTGGCGCATATGATAGGGGGAGAAAACTCCATGTTCATTATCAAACTGGCTCGAAACGGCCGATTTGGCCGCTCTACAAAACTGTGCTCCCACGGATAGCCGAATTCTGTATCCCTTTTTCGCCCGGTTGCACTAAGACGGGGCAGCGTGAGCGGCCCCGATGCTGTCAGGGGCCACGGTCACAGCAGGCCTTGCATGCCCATCGCCAGCAACAACCTCTCGGCACCGAGACCAAAACCCGCGCCTTCCCGATACGCGCCCCCACCTGCCACTTGCTTCTGCGCCCCGAGTTCATTGCAGCGAATCTCGAACCCTTGGCCGTTCAGATAATAGCTGAGGCCGCGTTTCGCCGCAGGGTCGAGCGCATAACGCAGCCCTAGCGAATCGAGAAAGCCTGCGGCAAGTTCGCGGCTGCGGACCAACGCGCGTTCGGGGTCCGGGCATAGGTACTCGAAGCCGAGTTGCACGAACTCGCGGTACCTGCCGGCCTGGGGGCGCTCATAACGGTAGCAGCGCGCCACGTAAAACAGCATACGTTCGCGGCGACCCTCGAGCAGTTCCTGACAGCGCTCCTGAAACAGCGCGGTGGCCTCAGGAATCAGGCAACAGGGCCGGCCCTTCTTGTCGGGGAAGGCCCACATTTGCCCAATGATTTCGCTGCCACCGGCCTTTTCCACAAAGGTGTCCTGGGACCACAGCGCAGGCACGATGGCTTCTTCGGCCCCGGCATCAATGAAGGTAGCTCCGGAAGCGATTTTCCAACGCGCGGGCTTGTGCCGCTTCCTTACCGACGATAAAACGTGTTCCACGGATCATGGTCATGCTTGCACTCCTTGTTGGGTTTGCAGGTTGGAGACATAAAAAAAGGCGCCTTAGGCGCCTTGGTCGTTTTGCATGAAGCAGGATCTCAGTGCATTCCTGGCTTCAGTGCGATGAGACGTAACGAACCACGGCGCAACAGACTGCTGCCGTGATGATGATGCGACCGGTTCGGGACGTTACGTGGATTCATGTCCGGCATAGTGACATAGGTATCGAGGTTTGTGAACGGCTGTCATGAGCTTGGCGGAGGCGGCAACCAGCAGCGCTCGCTGATCGCCATGATTGTGTGCGGCACGTCCGGCGAAGCGCATTACTTCGTAAGGCGGGCCCGTACCGTGTACTCGTCATCCAGCACCGGATCGAAATCGCCTTCCTCGTCCCTGGGTGCATGAAAATCCGCTGATAACGGCTCGACAGGATAACCGCGCCGCTCCCATGCGTCGAGGCCGCCCTTGAGCGCCTGTACGTGATGAATATTCTTTGCATGCAGTTGGGCGACGATCCGCTTGGCCGTCGCTTCGTTAGGACAGACGCAGTACACGACGATCGGACGGGCCAGCAGTTCCGGATCCAGTTGCTCGGGCGACGCCAGATCGAGCACCCGCGCACCCGGAATCCGGTACGCTTCCTTCGCGCGCACTTCCGGTGGACGCGCATCGAAGATGAGCGGCGGCGCATTCGACTTCATCAGCTCGTCCAGTTGCTCGGGGTTGATGCGAATCTTCGCCAGCCAACGGCGAAACTGCACCCGCCGCACCCAGCGATAAGTCACGAACAGTACGGCCAACACAGCAAAGAGATCGAAGATGGTGCCACCGTTGTGCCGTACCAGCAGCATCCCTTGCGCGATGTAGTCGTGCAGCGCGGCGCCGCCAACCAGCCAGGCCCCTGCCCAAAGCGACGCGCCCAACAGGTCCCATAACAGGAAAACGCGCGGATCGATGCTTGTGGTGCCGAGCAAGGGCGCGGCAATCAGGCCGAGCCCGGGGACGAATTTGGATACCGCGAGAATCGGCGCGCCGCGGCGTTCGAATATGTTGCGCGCGGTACGCACAGTGGCATCGAAGGACAACGAGAAACGCACCAGCGAATTCAACATGCGTCTGCCGCGCAGCCGCCCGGTAGTGAACCACAGCGTGTCGGCCAGCAAGGTGGCGCAGACCGCCGCGATGAACACGCTGGAGTACGGGACTTCGCCTACGGCGGCCATGGTGCCCGCGAGAACCAGCATCGGCGCAGCCGGTATGGGTGCACCGAGTTGCGTGATCAGCACGCTCATGAAGACCGCCCACGCACATAGCGCAGGCGGAATAGCTGTCGGAAAATGCCACACCATACCGCTCCTGTGGAAAACCATCGCCGATGGCTCGACTTTCGGTCTGTCTCGGCTACCTGCATCGGATTCGTGGAACAGGCGCGACCGTGCATTCGAACGCCGCACCGGGCAAAGCCAGCCACCCATGGCCCTGGACAATCAGGAGCGTGCCGTCGACTGCTGGATTGTAAACAGAAACGGCGATTGGCATCGCTGGCGCGGGCACGCCAACGCGGTGGACCGTTCGACAGCAATCGCACAGCAGCGTTTGATACCGCACTTTGGTCTGCCTAAAGGAGGGGGATACTTCCGGTAACCCGCTGATTGAAACTGTTCCATAACAAAATCCCTCATCTACCCTTGACCAAAACTTCGAACAACGAAACTGTCCATCGTGACAGTTTTACAAACCACGCCCCTTTATGACTGGGTCGCGAAAGCATCGCAGCCGACTGGGCGCTTGGTTAGGCCTCGGCACTCCAGAGAGTTAGCTGCGCGACCGGATTTTGCGCTAAACGGTTCGCAGATCTGTTGCTGAACCATCCAGGCGGCGTGTCAGAGGCTTGCCGCTCATGATCGAAAGGAGAGCGCCATGGACCGCATCGGAATACCTGGGGCACATTTGCAGGACTTGGCCAGCATGCACGAACGCACGACGCCACCAGGCGGGGACGAAACACTCGTGCAAAGGCTTCGTCAAGGCTTGCGTGCCGGCGAGTTTCGAGTCGCATTTCAGCCGGTAGTCCATGCGCAGAGCTTCAGTCTGCTCAACGTCGAGTGTCTGCTGCGCTGGCAACACCCAGACTATGGTCTGCTCCTGCCGGAGTGCTTCGCCAGCGCATTCGGTGATCCGGATACCGCACGCGAGGTCAGCGACTTCATGCTGCAATCGGTTTGCGCGCAACTGGGCGACCTGCAGCGTGCCGGCCATGTCCCACCGCGCGCCGCGATCAATATCCAGCCCTCGCAACTGCTCGACGAGACGCTGGGAGCCACACTTCGCGCAGCCGCGAAGCGTCACAAGATCGAGCCGTCGTTGCTCGAACTCGAACTGGTCGCGACCGAAGACGCATCCACGCTTCTGTCCACCCAGGCGTTCACCCGCCCGCTGCGCCAACTTGGCGTCGGCCTCGCACTCAACGATTTTGGCTCGGGTCACTCGCCCCTGGCGATACTGAGCTCACCTCACATCACGACGGTCAAACTGGCGCGCGGGTTTCTGGCGCATGTGCCCGCCTCGGCTCGCGCCTGCGTGTTGTTGACGGGCCTGCTCGACATGCTCGACAAGCTGGACGTAACGGTCGTTGCGGAGGGTGTGGAAAGCGAGGCGCAGCTGCGCTGGTTAAGGCAGCGGCCCGAGGTCTATGTGCAGGGCTATCATGTTGCGCGGCCACAGGAAAGACTCGCGAGCGCGATCGCGCTCAACTGAGAACCGCAGAGCGAACGGCACCCGCATCGCATGAAAGCCGCTGCGGCAGCAGCGACGCCTGTCCCGCCACCGTGACGGTTGCCTGCAGTTTAAGCGGCTCAGCTCGACGT
>JBEKNG010000272.1:0-7373 GCA_049523075.1 Paraburkholderia sp. | reverse complement strand
TTTGAATACGTCGGACACCGGAATGACTGCCTTTTTGGCCTGGATCATCGTGGCGGTACCCACTTCGTAGACCTGCAGGATCGCAGGCGCATTGCCGCTGCGATAGGCGG
Organism: Paraburkholderia sp.; assembly: GCA_049523075.1. Taxonomy (GTDB): domain Bacteria; phylum Pseudomonadota; class Gammaproteobacteria; order Burkholderiales; family Burkholderiaceae; genus Paraburkholderia. The sequence continues at coordinate 7,263 of JBEKNG010000272.1, read as the reverse complement.
CGATGCCGGCCGCGAGTGTCTGGTCGTAGGAGCCCTTAAAAACAGGCACGATCTTATAGTCGCTCTGTGAGGCGTTGAAGTCGTTGGCAATCACGTTCAGGCGTTCGCCGAGGGCAGCTTCCATGGCATGCCAGAACTGGATTTCCGTCGCGGCCTGGGCGGCCTGGTTGGCGCCGACGGCGAAAACGGCCGCCACGGCCAGCGTACGGAACAGGGGTTTGCAACTCATCTATGGTCTCCTTGTCGGAAGGCGCTTAGCCTAGGGTTGCGCGATTCTAGTTGGGCTCGATGACAGTCTTAAGTTGAGCGTATTTCTCTTCGGTCGTGCCTACCAGGTTGTCCCTGATTCGGCAGCAACCGGCTTCAACGGCACCGGAAGCCGCAATGTAACACTGGCCAATTTGAAACAGAAGCGAACTGGTAAAGGCCGCCGCTGAAGTTGATCTGATGCTTGTGGCCGGTGGTCGTTCTGGCCGGATCGGCGCGTGCCATCTTGTTTTTAGATAAGCGAACCTTAAGATGGGTGATCCAGCTCTATCCGTCCAATTCACGAGTCCAGATGCCTCGCTTGATTTGCGCTGGGTTGGTCCTGGCTTTCTGTTCCGCGTTGTTGTCCGGCTGTGCGGTTCCTCACGCGGCGTCTGTCGATGCGTCGACCGCGGGGCTGCCGCAGATCATCGCCCATCGAGGCGGCACCGGCGATGCGCCGGAGAACACGCTCGAGGCGATCCATCTTGCGCTCGAGCATCACGCAGACGCGATGTGGTTGACCGTACAACTAAGTAAGGATGGCGTGCCGGTGTTGTATAGGCCGGCGGATCTTGCTGCGCTGACCGACTCGAGCGGGCCGGTGTTGGCACGCACGGGGGCGAAGCCTGCCCGCATGCTGCTCAATGAAGGATGTATCGATGCGCCTGCCGAGCATACTTCGGCCGCATTTGAGCTGCATCGGACGGTGACGGTGGTGGAGAAATTCACGTTGGGCGAAGGGCGCTCGGAGGTGAACGCGACCCTGTGGACGCCCGCGACCGTGGCGTGTTTCCGGCAGCGACCGGACGTGCATCTTGTCGCGATTGCCTTGAATAACGCGGACGACTATCGCGCATCGGCGTGTCTCGGTATGGATGCGGTGTTGTCGGATTCGCCGGTGAAGATGGCGGCGATCCGGACGGGGATCAGGTTGCCGTTGCGGTGTGCGGCAGGTCAGGCAACGGCGGATTGAACCGGCCATAGTCGTTAAAAAGCCCCGTGCTCACCAGAAGCGACGGGGCTCTTTTGCGCAGAGGGGCTCAGATGCCAAGCTGCGCCAGGACGTTCATCACACGTTGAACAGAAAGTTCATCACATCCCCGTCGTGCACGATGTATTCCTTGCCTTCCGCACGCATCTTGCCAGCTTCCTTCGCGCCCTGTTCACCCTTGTAGGTCACGAAGTCGTTGAACGCAATGGTTTGCGCACGGATGAAGCCGCGCTCGAAGTCGGTGTGAATCGCGCCCGCAGCCTGCGGTGCCGTGTCGCCAATATGGATTGTCCATGCGCGTACTTCCTTCACGCCTGCCGTGAAGTACGTTTGCAGGCCGAGCAGCTTGAAACCCGCACGGATCACCCGGTTCAGGCCTGGTTCTTCCATGCCGAGGTCGGCGAGGAACACTTGCTTGTCTTCGTCGTCGAGGTCGGCGATTTCCGCTTCGATGGCCGCGCACACCGCGACGACCGGCGCCTTCTCGACGTCCGCGAACTTGCGCACCGCATCCAGATGCGGGTTGTTCTCGAAACCATCTTCCTTCACGTTGGCGACGTACATGGTCGGCTTGGCGGTGATCAGGCAGAACGGTTTGAGGAGCGCCTTCTCTTCATCCGACAGGTCGAGCGCACGCACCGGTTTAGCCTGGTCGAGCTGCGCCCGGACCCGCTCCAGCACGGCGGCCAGCTTGATGGCTTCCTTGTCGTTGCCCGACTTGGCGGCCTTCGAGTAACGCGTCAGCGACTTTTCGACAGTGGCCAGATCGGCGAGCGCCAGTTCGGTGTTGATGACTTCGATGTCCGACAGCGGATCGACCTTGCCGGCGACGTGAATCACGTTGTCGTCTTCGAAGCAGCGCACCACGTGCGTGATGGCGTCGGTTTCGCGGATATTGGCGAGAAACTGGTTGCCGAGCCCTTCACCCTTGCTTGCGCCGGCGACGAGGCCGGCGATATCGACGAACTCCACCGCGGCCGGCAGGATGCGCTCGGGCTTGACGATGTCAGCGAGCGCCTTCAGGCGTGCGTCCGGCACTTCGACGATGCCGACGTTCGGTTCGATGGTGCAGAACGGATAGTTTTCGGCGGCAATGCCCGCCTTGGTCAGCGCGTTGAACAGGGTGGACTTGCCGACGTTAGGCAGGCCGACGATGCCGCATTTGAGGCTCATGGGGTTTCTCTAGAAATCAGGTGGTGACGTGCTTTTTCGACCGGGGCGCACGGACAGCCCCTGTGGCTAGGCCTGGCGCGCCGGGCAGTGTCCACGGAACGAGCTGGACGCCAGCGGATATCGCGGCGCAGGCGGCACGTCCTGGGTATGACGTGGATCACCGAAAACCATAATTGTAACCCTGTCCGCCGCCGCCTTCGCGCGGCTGGGCCGTGGTTGGCCCGATCTGACGCCCTGTGAGCGTCGTCGCGGAAGGGCTGCCCGGTACGCTTGCGAGTCCCGGTGTTCCGCGCAAACCCCTGGAAAGCCGCCCCGCAACGGTCCCAAATGCCGCATTCCCCGATCCGGCCCCGGCACCCCCCGCAGCTATAATGCGAGGATGACTGCTCACCTTCAGACTTTTGACGTCGCCGTGATCGGCGGCGGGCTCGTCGGCAAAACTGCGGCGCTTGCGTTGACGCAAGGCGGCTTGCGCGTCGCGCTCCTCGCACAGCCCTGTGCACCGCTGCCGGCCGGCGCGAGTTTCGACACGCGGGTCTACGCGCTGTCCGCCAGTTCGCAGGCCCTGCTGGAGCGCCTGCGGGTCTGGCAGGCACTCGATACGTCGCGGCTCGGCCCCGTCTACGACATGCGCGTGTACGGCGACGCCCATGCCGAACTGCATTTCTCGGCGTTTCAGGCGTCCGTGCCGCAGTTGGCGTGGATTGCGGAGTCGCCGCTGATCGAGCGCGCACTTGACGCTGCGCTGCGCTTCCAACCCAATCTGGAGTGGATCGACGCCCGCGCTCAAGGACTCGACGTGAAGCGCGACGGCGCGACCATCGGCCTTGCCAACGGCAAGGTGCTCGAAGCGGATCTGGTGGTCGGCGCCGACGGCGCCCATTCCTGGGTGCGGGCACAGATCGGCTCCAAGGTCATCCGGCGCGACTACAAACAGACCGGCGTGGTCGCCAACTTCAAGGCCGAAAAGCCCCACGGCGAAACGGCTTACCAATGGTTCAAGGACGGCGAGATCATTGCGTTGCTGCCGCTGCCTGACGGCCACGTCTCGCTCGTCTGGTCGTCGCGCACCGAGCATGCGGACGAACTGCTCGCGCTCGATCCGGCGCAGCTCGCTGCGGAAGTGGAGCGCGTGAGCGGCGGCCAGTTGGGCGCGCTTGACTGCGTGACGCCCGCGAAGGGCTTTCCGCTGGCACTGCAAACCGTCGATCGCCTCGTGGCACCGCGCGTCGCGCTGGTGGGCGACGCAGCGCATCTGATTCATCCGCTCGCCGGCCAGGGCATGAACCTTGGACTGCGCGACGTCGCGGCGCTGGCCGAGACGGTCGCCAGCAAGGAAGCATTCCGCAATCTTGGCGACACCGTGTTGCTGCGCCGTTACGAACGGGCGCGCCGTGAGGACATCCGCGCGCTGATGGTCGCCACCGACGGCCTGCAGAAGCTCTTTTCCGTCCCGGGCCCGGTTGCCCGTGTGCTGCGCAACACCGGCATGGCTTTCGTCGGCGCGCAGCCGCTGCTCAAGCGCTGGCTCGTCTCGGCGGCGCTGGGGTAGAGGGTTGTGTCGACCCGTCCCGTCCCGTCCCGGCCCGCCACGTCAGGCTGGCGGCGCACGGGTATGATGAACGGATGGGCCGCACGCCTGTCCGAGATGTACAGATCGAAGGCGCGTGACGCGTGTTCGAATGAACCAGGGAATTCAGTATGAAAAAGCATTTCCGTATCGCTGCGCTTGTATTGACCGTGGCCGTTGCGACGCTCGGTTGCTCCGCGCAGGCGGACCAGGCCACCGACAAACTCAAGACCACCTTGCAGGCGCGCTTGGGCGACGATGCGACCATCAAGAGCATCTCGAAGTCGCCGATCGCCGGGTTGTACGAGGTGAATCTCGGTACGCAGATCGTGTATAGCGACGCGAACGGCGACTATCTGGTGCTTGGCGATATCGTCGATGCGAAGACCCGCAAGAACCTGACCGAGGCGCGTCTGTCCGAAACCAACCGGATCGACTTCGCGAGCCTGCCGTTTGCAAACGCGGTGAAAGTGGTGAAGGGCAACGGCAGCCGCAAGATCGCTGTGTTCTCGGATCCGAACTGTCCGTATTGCAAGCAGCTCGAAACCACACTGAAGTCGGTCGACAACATCACGGTGTACACCTTCCTGTATCCGGTGTTGTCGCCGGATTCGGCGGTGAAATCGAAGTCGATCTGGTGCTCGGCCGATCGCGCCAAGGCCTGGGAATCGTGGATGCAGGACCGTCAGGCGCCGACCGCCGCCGGCACTTGCGACACCGCCGCCATCGACAAGAATCTCGCCCTCGGCCATGCCATGAATGTGGACGGCACGCCTACCGTATTCCTTGCCGACGGCCGCCGCCTGCCGGGCGCGGTGCCGGCCGACCGGCTGGACGCGGAACTCGCCGCAGTGCACTAAGCACCGCACATCGTTAGACAGGAGGCGCACTTTGCGCCTCCTGCCGTTTCAGCACCCCCCAATTCTTCTAACCACCCTCGCAGATGAAGCCGATCCGCTACAGCATCATTCCGAAGCAACCCGCTGCCCACCTGTTTGAAGTCACAGTCACTGTCACCGATCCCGATCCGTCCGGGCAGCGTTTCATGCTGCCGGTGTGGATCCCCGGCAGTTACATGGTGCGTGAATTTGCCCGCAACATCGTGACGTTGCGCGCGTTCAACGAAGCCGGCCGCAAGGTGCGCATCGACAAGACCGACAAGCACACCTGGCAGGCCGCGCCGGTTAATGGCACGTTGACGCTGCGCTATGAGGTGTATGCGTGGGACATGTCGGTGCGGGCCGCGCATCTGGACGATACGACCGGCTTTTTCAACGGCACCAGCGTGTTTCTGGCGGCCGTGGGCCACGAGGAGGCGCCCTGTCTCGTAGATATCCAGAAGCCCGCGGGCCCGGCTTACCGGAGCTGGCGCGTCGCGACGGCGTTGTCGGAGGCGCGAGGTACCAAGCGCTACGGCTTCGGCGAGTACAGCGCGCAGAACTACGATGAGCTGGTCGACCACCCGGTCACCCTCGGCGAGTTCGCGCTCGCGACCTTCAAGGCACATGGCGTGCCGCACGATATCGTGATTGCCGGCCGTGTCGTGGCGCTCGACATGGCGCGCCTCGCCGCCGACCTGAAGCGCATCTGCGAAGCGCAGATCGCGTTGTTCGAACCGAAGTCGAAGAAAGCTCCGGTCGACCGCTATGTGTTCATGACCCAGGCCGTGAGCGACGGCTACGGCGGCCTCGAACACCGGGCTTCAACCGCGCTGATCTGCAACCGCACTGACTTGCCGGTTGAAGGCCGTCCGCAGACTACGGAAGGTTATCGGACCTACCTCGGCCTGTGCAGTCACGAATACTTCCACACCTGGAACGTGAAGCGCATCAAGCCGGCCGCCTTCGCGCCGTACGACCTGACGCGCGAGAACTACACCTCGCTGCTGTGGCTGTTCGAGGGATTCACGTCCTACTACGACGATCTGATCCTCGTGCGCAGCGGCCTCATTACGCCGGAAGAGTATTTCGCGCTGCTCGGCAAGGTAGTGGGCGGCGTGCTGCGCGGCAGCGGCCGGCAGAAGCAGACGGTTGCCGAAAGCTCGTTCGACGCGTGGGTCAAGTATTACCGGCAGGACGAGAACGCGCCGAACGCCATCGTCAGTTACTACACGAAGGGCTCGCTCGTTGCGCTGGCGTTTGATCTGGCGATTCGTGCGCAAACCAGCAACCGCAAGTCGCTCGACGATGTGATGCGTCTGCTGTGGCAGCGGTTCGGTCGCGATTTCTATCGCGGCAAGCCGGTCGGCGTGGCGGAGGACGAAATCGAGGCGATTTTTGCCGAGGCGACCGGCGCCGAGCTGGGTGCGCTATTCGAGCAGGCGGTGCGCAGCACGCGCGACCTGCCGCTCGAGACGCTGCTCGAGCCGTTCGGCATTTCGCTCGCGCCGGAGCCGGACCGGAACGCCAAACCGTCGCTGGGCGCACGCCTGCGCGGCGCCGCGGATTGCACGCTCGCCGCCGTCCACGAAGGCAGCGCGGCGCAGAAGGCCGGCCTGTCCGCGGGCGACGTGCTGGTGGCGATCGACGGCCTGCGCGTCACTGGCGCGAATCTTGACGCGCTGCTCTCGCGCTACCTGCCGGGTGCGAAAGTGGAGGTGCACGCGTTCCGCCGCGACGAGCTCCGCACTACGCAAGTCAAGCTGGACGGCCCTGAGGTGTCGCGTTACTCCCTTACCGTCACCGACAAGCGCGCGGCGGCGCGCAACTGGCGCGAGCGCTGGCTGGCGGCCTGACACCGGCAAAATCCGGTTGGGGCCTGATTAAATCCCGAGATCCGGCGGCGGATTGTTCTACCCGTGCAACAATCCTTCGCTGCGGGATGGCTTTTTCGCAGGCGAGTAAAAAAACACAATGGCTCCACTCGCGCTACACTGCGCGCCCCAACTGGAGTCAACCATGACCACGATCCTGCAAATCAACTCGGCAGCCCGCTCGCAAGGCGCGAACTCGACGCTGCTCGTCAATGAACTGACGGAAAAGCTGCAACAATCGAATCCGGGCGCGCAAGTCGTCGTCCGTAACCTGCAAGCTGAACCCCTGCCGCATCTGGACGACGCCGTCCTCGGCGCGTTTTTCACGCCGGCTGACCAGCGCACCCCGGAACAGGTCGCAATCGCTGCACGCAGCGAAGCGCTGATCGCCGAACTGCAAGCCGCCGACATCGTCGTGATCGGCGCACCGATGTACAACTTCGGCATCTCGTCGCAACTGAAGACGTACTTCGACTTCATCGCACGCGCCGGCATTACGTTCCGCTACACGGCGAATGGTCCGGAAGG
>JBEKNG010000271.1:0-7375 GCA_049523075.1 Paraburkholderia sp. | reverse complement strand
GAGTAAAAAAATGGCTCGTTTGCAAGAGTTTTACAAAGAAAAGGTTGTACCCGGCCTCACCGAGAAGTTCGGTTACAAGTCCGTGATGGAAGTGCCGCGCATCACCAAGATCACCCTGAACATGGGTCTTGGCGAAGCGGTTGCTGACAAGAAGATCATCGAAAACGCCGTTGGCGACCTGACGAAGATCGCAGGCCAGAAGCCGGTGATCACGAAGGCACGCAAGGCAATCGCTGGCTTCAAGATCCGTCAGGGCTATCCGATCGGTGCAATGGTCACGTTGCGTGGTCAGGCAATGTACGAATTTCTGGACCGTTTCGTGACGGTCGCGCTCCCCCGTGTGCGTGACTTCCGTGGCGTGTCGGGTCGTGCGTTCGATGGTCGCGGCAACTACAACATCGGTGTGAAAGAGCAGATCATTTTCCCCGAAATCGACTACGACAAGATCGACGCACTCCGTGGGCTGAACATCAGCATCACGACGACTGCGAAGACTGACGACGAAGCAAAGGCTCTGCTCGCCAGCTTCAAGTTCCCGTTCAGAAACTGAGGTTACCGTGGCTAAACTGGCACTGATCGAACGTGAAAAGAAGCGTGCTCGCCTTGCTGCTAAGTACGCTCCCAAGCGTAACGAGTTGAAGGCGATCATTGGCGATATGAGCAAGTCGGACGAAGAGCATTACGCAGCCCGTCTCGAACTGCAACAGCTGCCGCGCAACTCTAACCCGACCCGTAAGCGCAACCGTTGCGCTATCACTGGTCGTCCGCGCGGTACGTTCCGTAAATTCGGGCTGGCGCGTAACAAGATTCGCGAAATCGCGTTCCGCGGCGAGATCCCTGGCCTGACCAAGGCGAGCTGGTAATAGGAGAAACGTAAATGAGCATGAGTGATCCTATCGCCGATATGCTGACTCGCATCCGCAATGCGCAGATGGTTGAGAAAGTTTCGGTGCAAATGCCCTCGTCGAAAGTGAAGGTTGCGATCGCGCAGGTCCTGAAGGACGAAGGCTATATCGACGATTTCGCAGTGAAGTCTGAAGGTGCGAAGTCGGAATTGAACATCGTGTTGAAGTACTACGCTGGCCGTCCGGTGATCGAACGCATTGAACGCGTTTCGAAGCCTGGTCTGCGTGTGTACCGCGGCCGTAACGACATCCCCGTGGTCATGAATGGCCTCGGCGTGGCAATCGTGTCGACGCCGAAGGGCGTGATGACGGACCGCAAGGCGCGCGCTACGGGCGTTGGCGGCGAAGTCATCTGCTACGTCGCTTAAGGCCGAAAGGAGAGAAACATGTCTCGAGTAGGTAAAAGCCCGATCGTGCTGCAAGGCGCGGAGGTGGCCCTGAGCGACGAACGCATCACCGTCAAGGGTCCGCTGGGCACGATTACGCAAGCTGCAAACCGCCTCGTAAAAGTGGTGAACGACAACGGCACGCTGAAGTTCGAGCCGGTTGACGAAAGCCGCGAAGCGAACGCGATGTCGGGCACGATGCGCGCACTCGTTGCGAACATGGTGAACGGCGTGACGAAGGGTTTCGAGCGCAAGCTGACGCTGGTTGGCGTCGGCTACCGCGCACAGGCGCAAGGCGACAAGCTGAACCTGTCGCTGGGTTTCTCGCACCCTGTGGTGCACCAGATGCCGGAAGGCGTCAAGGCTGAAACCCCGACGCAAACCGAAATCGTGATCAAGGGGATCAATAAGCAACAAGTTGGCCAGGTCGCTGCAGAAGTGCGCGGCTATCGCCCGCCGGAGCCCTATAAGGGCAAAGGTGTGCGTTACGCCAACGAGGTTGTGATCCTCAAAGAAACGAAGAAGAAGTAAGGGTGCGCAATCATGGATAAGACTCAATCTCGCCTGCGCCGCGCTCGTCAGACGCGTATCAAGATCGCTGAGCTGCAGGTCGCGCGTCTCGCCGTGCATCGCACGAACACGCACATCTATGCGCAAGTGTTCTCGCCGTGCGGCACCAAGGTGCTCGCCAGCGCGTCGACGCTCGAAGCCGAAGTGCGTGCGCAACTGGCTGATCAGACCGGCAAGGGTGGCAACGTTGCTGCTGCTACGCTGATTGGCAAGCGCATTGCAGAAAAGGCTAAGGCTGCCGGCATCGAATCCGTCGCCTTCGACCGTTCGGGTTTCCGTTACCACGGCCGCGTGAAAGCGCTGGCTGATGCGGCGCGCGAAGCCGGACTCAAGTTCTAAGGGAAGAATTCGTCATGGCAAAGATGCAAGCGAAAGTTCAGGCTGACGAACGCGACGATGGCCTGCGCGAAAAGATGATTTCGGTCAACCGCGTGACCAAGGTTGTGAAGGGCGGCCGGATTCTCGGTTTTGCCGCACTGACCGTGGTTGGCGACGGCGATGGCCGCATCGGCATGGGCAAGGGCAAAGCGAAGGAAGTTCCGGTTGCTGTTCAAAAGGCAATGGAACAAGCTCGCCGCAACATGTTTAAGGTGCCGCTGAAGAATGGTACGTTGCAACACGAAGTGCACGGTAAGCACGGCGCATCCGCAGTCCTCCTCGCCCCGGCGAAGGACGGTACGGGCGTGATCGCTGGTGGCCCGATGCGCGCGGTGTTCGACGTGATGGGCGTGCAAAACGTGGTTGCTAAGAGCCACGGTTCGACGAACCCGTACAACCTCGTTCGTGCAACGCTCGACGGTCTGCGCAAGCAGTCCACGCCGGGCGATATCGCGGCGAAGCGCGGCAAGTCCGTCGAAGATATTCTGGGCTAAGGTGGACACCATGTCTGATAAAACTGTCAAGGTCCAGCTCGTCAAGAGCCTGATCGGCACCCGTGAAACGCACCGTGCAACGGTGCGTGGCCTCGGCCTGCGCCGACTCAACTCGGTCAGCGAGTTGCAGGACACGCCGGCTGTGCGCGGCATGATCAACAAGGTTTCGTACCTCGTTAAGGTCATCAGCTAAGCGGCTGACCCGGACTCAAGGAGTTGATAATGGAATTGAATAACCTGAAGCCGGCCGAAGGCTCGAAGCACGCAAAGCGTCGCGTGGGTCGTGGTATCGGTTCGGGCCTCGGCAAGACGGCTGGCCGTGGTCACAAGGGTCAGAAGTCGCGTTCGGGCGGCTTCCACAAGGTTGGCTTCGAAGGCGGTCAAATGCCGCTGCAACGTCGCCTGCCGAAGCGGGGCTTTACCTCGCTGACGAAGGAATTCGTCGGTGAAGTGCGTCTGTCGGATCTGGAAAAGCTGCCGGTCGACGAAATCGATCTGCTGGCTCTGAAGCAAGCCGGCCTGGTCGGCGAACTGATCAAGAGCGCCAAGATCATCGCGACGGGCGAGCTGAAGCGCAAGATCGTTGTGAAGGGTCTGGGTGCGACGAAGGGTGCGCGCGCTGCGATTGAAGCAGCTGGCGGCTCCTTTGCCGAGTAACGTGCAAGTCGTTTGCCGTCACTAGCATTTGCATCGGAGAAGCTACTTGGCTAACAGCCCGAGTCTCGCAAAACCCGGTCGAAGCGCGGCGAAGTTCGGCGATCTGCGTCGGCGTGCAGTGTTCCTGCTGCTGGCGCTGGTCGTCTACCGTATCGGCGCGCATATTCCGGTTCCGGGTATTGATCCGGACCAACTGGCAAAGCTGTTCCAAAGCCAGTCGGGTGGCATCCTTGGCATGTTCAACATGTTCTCGGGTGGCGCACTTTCGCGGTTCACGATTTTCGCGCTTGGGATCATGCCGTACATTTCGGCGTCGATCATCATGCAGTTGCTGGCGATTGTCTCGCCGCAAATGGAAGCGCTGAAGAAAGAAGGGCAGGCGGGTCAACGGAAGATTACGCAGTACACGCGTATCTTTACGGTCCTGCTGGCAACGTTCCAGGCCTTCGGCATTGCCGTCGCACTTGAGAACCAGCCGGGCCTTGTGATTGATCCGGGTATGGTGTTCCGGCTGACAACGGTCGTAACGCTAGTGACAGGCACGATGTTCCTGATGTGGCTGGGTGAGCAGATCACGGAGCGCGGGCTTGGCAACGGCATCTCGATCATTATTTTCGGCGGGATTGCGGCGGGTTTCCCGAATGCAATCGGCGGTCTGTTCGAACTGGTGCGAACAGGCTCGATGGGTCCGATCTCGGCGATTATCGTGGTTGCACTGATTGCTGCTGTGACTTATCTGGTGGTGTTCATCGAACGCGGCCAGCGCAAGATCCTTGTGAACTATGCGAAGCGGCAAGTCGGTAACAAGATTTACGGCGGGCAGTCGTCACATCTGCCGCTGAAGCTGAACATGTCGGGCGTGATTCCGCCGATCTTTGCGTCGTCGATCATTCTCTTCCCGGCAACTATCCTGAACTGGTTCAGTTCGGGGTCGCGTAACAGCTGGTTCGCAGACACGCTGCACAACGTGGCCGATGCCCTTAAGCCCGGTCAACCCGTGTATGTGTTGTTGTACGCGTTGGCGATCGTTTTCTTCTGCTTTTTCTACACCGCACTGGTGTTCAACAGCAGGGAAACGGCCGACAACCTGAAGAAGAGCGGCGCTTTCGTCCCAGGTATTCGCCCGGGCGATCAGACGGCGCGATATATCGACCGCATCCTCACGCGTCTGACGCTGGCCGGTGCGATCTACATCGTGTTCGTGTGTCTGCTGCCCGAATTTCTGGTGCTGCGCTGGAACGTGCCGTTTTATTTTGGTGGAACGTCGCTGCTGATCATTGTCGTCGTCACAATGGATTTCATGGCGCAGGTGCAGTCGTACGTTATGTCGCAACAGTATGAATCGCTGCTGAAGAAAGCCAATTTCAAAGGCGGCGGCGTCCCGATGCGTTGAAAGGACTTATGGCCAAAGACGATGTGATCCAGATGCAGGGTGAAGTCATCGAAAACCTGCCTAATGCTACCTTCAGGGTGAAGCTGGAAAACGGCCATGTCGTATTGGGACACATATCCGGCAAGATGCGGATGCATTACATCCGAATCCTGCCGGGCGACAAGGTGACGGTTGAATTGACGCCTTACGATCTGTCGCGTGCGCGGATCGTGTTCCGGGCGAAGTGATTTGAAAAAAAGGGTAATATCATGAAAGTGATGGCATCGGTTAAGCGCATTTGCCGCAATTGCAAGATCATCAAGCGCAAAGGCGTTGTGCGCGTGATTTGCAGCTCTGATCCGCGCCACAAACAGCGTCAAGGCTGAACGCCGCGCTTTTTGCTTGCGCTTTTTGTTTGAGGAAAAACAATGGCTCGTATCGCAGGGGTTAACATCCCGAATCACCAGCATACCGAAATTGGCCTGACGGCGATTTACGGTGTTGGCCGCACGCGCTCGCGCGACATTTGCGTCGCTGCTGGTGTGGCATTTTCGAAGAAGGTCAAGGACCTGAACGACGCAGACCTCGAAAAGCTGCGTGAAGAAGTCGGCAAGTTCATCGTTGAAGGCGATCTTCGCCGTGAAACGACGATGAACATCAAGCGGCTGATGGATCTCGGCTGCTATCGTGGCGTGCGTCACCGTAAGGGCTTGCCCCTGCGTGGCCAACGCACGCGTACGAATGCCCGTACGCGCAAGGGTCCGCGTCGTGCAGCGCAATCGCTGAAGAAGTAAGCGGAACTGACAGTTACAGGAAAACGTAATGGCTAAGGCTTCGAACAACTCCGCGGCGCAACGCGTTCGCAAGAAGGTCAAGAAGAACGTCGCCGAGGGCGTGGTTCACGTTCACGCGTCGTTCAACAACACCATCATCACGATCACCGATCGTCAAGGCAATGCACTTGCTTGGGCAACGTCGGGTGGTCAGGGCTTCAAGGGTTCGCGTAAATCGACCCCGTTTGCAGCCCAGGTGGCGGCCGAATCGGCTGGCCGCGTGGCGATGGAATACGGCGTGAAGAACCTCGAAGTGCGGATCAAGGGCCCCGGCCCTGGCCGTGAGTCCGCGGTGCGCGCGTTGCATGGTCTTGGCATCAAGATCACCGCGATCTCCGACGTGACGCCGGTACCGCACAACGGCTGCCGTCCGCCGAAGCGTCGTCGTATCTAAGACGCTTGTTTCGCTAGCGCCTGTTGCCGCCGGGTTATGTGCCGGCGACGACGGGCTGCTTGCGTTATTGAATTGACTAAGCCCACCGTTCGACCCAAAGGGTTCGGACTAGCGTGAACGCGAGTTCGCGTGATCAATCATAGAAGGAATCAACGTGGCACGTTATATCGGCCCTAAGGCCAAGCTGTCCCGCCGTGAAGGCACTGACCTCTTCCTGAAGAGCGCCCGTCGTTCGCTGGCTGACAAGTGCAAGCTTGACAGCAAGCCTGGCCAACATGGCCGCACCTCGGGTGCCCGTACGTCCGACTACGGCACGCAGCTGCGCGAAAAGCAAAAAGTGAAGCGCATCTACGGCGTTCTCGAGCGCCAGTTCCGCCGTTATTTCGCTGAAGCCGACCGCCTCAAGGGCAACACGGGTGAAAACCTGCTGCAACTGCTCGAGTCGCGTCTCGACAACGTCGTGTATCGCATGGGCTTCGGCTCGACGCGCGCTGAAGCGCGTCAGCTCGTGAGCCATAAGGCGATCACGGTGAACGGCGTGGTGTCGAACATCCCGTCGATGCAAGTTAAGGCGGGTGACGTCGTTGCTGTCCGCGAACAGTCGAAGAAGCAGGCGCGTATCGTCGAAGCGCTGTCGCTGGCTGAACAAGGTGGTCTGGCAAGCTGGGTCGCTGTCGATTCGAAGAAGTTCGAAGGCACGTTCAAGAGCAAGCCGGAACGCAGCGACATCGCTGGCGATATCAACGAAAGCCTGATCGTCGAATTGTATTCGCGGTAATCGGATTGATGGCCGGGGCACCCTGATTGCGTCGCGCAAGGGGGCGCCTCGGCTGTTTATTTTCAGGTTGTTACCGGTCAGCCTTATCGGTGTAACGAGCCGAGGGTATTGAAAAGGAAAACCTATGCAAACCAGTTTGTTGAAGCCCAAGATCATCGCGGTCGAATCGCTTGGTGAGAGCCATGCGAAAGTGGTCATGGAACCGTTTGAACGCGGTTACGGCCACACCTTGGGTAATGCGCTCCGGCGCGTCCTGCTGTCGTCGATGATCGGCTACGCGCCGACCGAAGTGACGATCGCAGGCGTTGTTCACGAGTATTCGACGCTCGACGGTGTGCAAGAGGACGTGGTCAACCTGTTGTTGAACCTGAAGGGCGTGGTCTTCAAGCTGCATAACCGTGACGAAGTGACGGTTACGCTGCGCAAGGAAGGCGAAGGCGTTGTCACAGCTGGCGACATCGAACTCGCGCACGATTGCGAAGTCATCAATCCGGATCACGTGATTGCGCATCTGTCGAAGGGCGGCAAGCTCGACGTGCAGATCAAGGTCGAAAAGGGCCGCGGTTATGTGCCGGGTAACGTGCGTCGTTACGGCGAAGAGTCGGCCA
>JBEKNG010000270.1:0-7382 GCA_049523075.1 Paraburkholderia sp. | reverse complement strand
CCCGGCCCCTCTGCGCTGAGTCATCTGACGGAACACCTGGCGGAAGCCGAAATACGCGATCGCGTCTTTCATGTTCGAGATAAAACGCCGCCACGGGCGCATATTCGGATCCGTGACATATTCGAAGGTCAGCGAAACGCGGAATTCATTGGCGCCTGCCGGCGTGATGCGGTGGCGCAGCTTGTCACCGTCGAAAAACACCAGCCCGCCGGGCGGGATCTGCACCGAGCCGGGCACATCGGGCACTTCCGGGTTCTTGGTATGCAACTCGTAATCGAGACGGCACGACGATTCGTCGATCACGCCGAGCAGCAGCGTATAACGGCGGCCGTCGTAGTACGAGGTGTCGTAATGCCAGCCGATATGGTCACCCGGCCGCATGTAGTAATACAGCGCGTAGGCGTGAGGATCGTCCGGCGGGGACACCATCAGCTTGTCGCCGCTTAACTGTTCCAGCCAGCCGATCAACTCCTTCGAGCGATATAGCTCGGCAATGAATGGCGCGAGGCGGTCAATCGTATGACGGCTCACGCTGCCGCCCTGTTTATGGCCTGGCAGGTAGTTGCGGTTCACCTCGTCGAGCAGCGCACGGGCGCTATGCACCAGTTGCACCGTGACCTCGGGCGCGAGGAAGTCCTCCATGTAGAGGAAGGCCCCCTGATCGGAGAAGTCCTTGGAGAGGCGTGCCGTGTCGAACTGCCGCGTGCGGCCAGCAACCGCGCGGTCAGCCTCGGGGGCGGCCAACGGGGCCTCTACAGACGCTAGCGTGGCGGGTACGCGGTCGAAAGAGGCTGGGGAGATCACATCATCTTCGGCCCGCGTACTCATGGACTAACCTGCATTTGAGTGGTTTCAGCGGCGGGGCGTGCCGTGCGGCGCAGCGCCCGGCGAAAGTCCACGATCACCCAGAGGGCAAAAAGCGGCGCGCCGATCGAGGCGGCCACGACGAACGGCGTGACAATGCCGGTCAGAGTCACGAGCGGCAGCAGATACAGCACATCTTCGGTCTCGAAACCAGCCACCGAGGCCTGTTTGATGCCCGCCTTGCCTTCCATGTCCTCGATACGCATGCGCAGGAAGAAAATCACTGCAACCGCCACGCCGGCGAGGCTGCCGAGGCACACGCCCGGCACGACCCGTTCGGCTTCATGAATTGCGCCGATCCCGAGTCCCATCCCAACGAACAGCATGACCGTCACGAGTGAGTCGCACGCGAGGTCGTAAATATGACCGATCCGGCTCGACTTGCCGCTGATGCGCGCCAGTTCACCGTCCGTGTGGTCGACGAAGTTGGACAACACAATCAGCAGCGCGCCTGCATTGGTCCAGGCAAACTCGCCTCGAGCAAGGCACAGCGCGCCTACGAGGCCGATCAACAGGCGCAGCGTCGTGAGGTGATTGGGAGTCACAAACGTGTCCACAAGGGGCGTCACGAGCCGGCGAGCGAGCCTCGCGTCCCACGTTTTCGGGACCGGAACGTTCTTTAAGGATGATGGTCGAGAATTCATAACCCGGAAATATATACGGTTACAGGAAACCTTGCTGTTTTCCGACACAATTTCCACGTCAGGCCTTGACAGATAACGTTCGAAGCAAAAATGCTCCAACGTTGGTAAAGTGCGAGTCCAATTACGCCCGTAACGCCGTGTAATCGGATTCACGCCCTTGCCTGGCGGCGTTTACCGCGTCTACCCCTATCGTGCCCCCGTTGCGAACTTGCCACTGCGCACACGTGACCTGAAGCTTATGAAGCATGTTTTTTTGTCCGCTCTCCTCGCCCTGTCCGCAGCGGCCCTGCCGCTCGCCTGCGACGCGACCGCGCTTGACGCGCCGCTCGCCTGTAACGAGTCCGGCCATCAGTTCATTGCAGACCTTGCCCAGCAGCAGTTGATCGATCCCACGCCGATGCGCGTTGAAAGGAATTCGATCAACGCGTTCCGGCCCGCGAAAGGCGCCGACCTGAGCGCCTTCGGCTTCCACGTGTTCGCGGTGGTCGGCTTCGAGAAGGACGATCCGATGTTCCGTACCGGCGACGGCGAACCGCTGGCCAATTCGGCCTACGGCGCCGTGGTTTTCGGCAGCGACGCGGATGTGCAGGATGCGGTCACACAAGCCGGCAGCACGGCGATCGTGCATCACGTCGGACCGCATATCACCGCGATTTTCTGCAAACGGAACTGACGCTGGGCGGCGCGACGCACAGAGGGCCCGGTTCGCCACAGTTATTCCCAGCTTCTTCAGCCAGGCCGGCGAAAGCCTTTTTCGACCCAGGCGGCGGCGCTCGCCTTACCTAACTTGAAGTTGGGAGCCACTTTCACTTGCGCGAGCTGCTCACCGAAGGCGTCGAACGCCGTCAGCAGCGCATAGGGATCATCCTCGCTGGGTACGATGTCGAGCGTAACCGCCAGCTCACCGTTGCCGGACGGCGAGTCCACCGTCACGCGCTTATGCAGCATGGCGTGCAGCTGCTGCTCGTGCCGGCGCAGCACCTCCGAAGCGGTCTTCACTAATGTATTGAACGCGCCCGTATCGAGCGGCTTCGGATTCTTCTTGTCGCGGCCCATGGTCCACGGTCCGACCAGCGCGGGCTCCGGTTCGCCGTCCTTGATCATCTCCACCGCCCAGCCGTCGTCGTCTTGGTTCTTGATGACGCGCGCCGTCCAACCGTCGGCGCGCCACAAACGCGCGTCGTGCTGGGTTTCAGGCAGTTCGGGGAGATCTTCCGTCGCAGGGTCGGCGGCGGCGTCGGACGAGGGAAGCGGGGTATCGGTCATTGCGGGTCGCTCAGGTTCGGAACAGATTCGTCAACACAAGGACCGGATTCTACCTGCCCCGGCTGGGCCGGGGTGCCGCCTATGACGAACGGCCAGGACCGCGGATTATTGCCGTTTCCAAAAAGATATCTTTCACAATCCGCTGGAACTTATTATCGAATTTAATACAGAATAAAAAAACGCGGCCCTGAGGCCGCGTATAAACAGATGAAAAAAAGACGCCCTTGGTCAAGGGGCAGACGAATTGTATAGCCAGTAATTCCGCGCAACCACCGTGCCTTTCGGAATAATCTCTTTCGAAAAACTGCTTAATATTAACGCGCTGTTACGTTTGTAATTTGTAAGCCGCTCAGCCGCAAGGGGCGGGCGTCGCGCGGGTGCAACAGGAAAAACATTGACAGAGCCGGAGCACCCTTTCCGCGAAATAGAAAATTGCTTTATTTACTTGCACTTACGCCAATAAAATCCGGCATTCCTGATTCTGGAAAGCATTGTTGCGCGGGATGAGCTCAATCTATTCATCAGGGGGAATACACTTCGCTGCGAATCCTCAGGCGGCCAGTGGTACCGGCGCTAAGTCCTGTCAGGCGATTCTCTACGGACTGTCTCGGAGTTTATAAAGCATGAAAAAAACCCTCATCATCGCGGGCATCATGGGCGCGTTCGCCATCAACGCTCACGCACAAAGCAGCGTCACGTTGTACGGCACGTTGGATGCTGGTCTGGTCTACTCGAACAATCAGGGTGGCCACAACAACTGGCAACAAGGTAGCGGCTCGGTGTCGGATACGTACTTCGGCCTGCGCGGCAGCGAAGACCTCGGCGGCGGCTTGCATGCCATCTTCACGTTGGAAAGCGGCTTCAACGTGAATAGCGGCAAGTTCACCGAAAGCAACTCGATGTTCAATCGTCAGGCTTTCGTCGGTCTGCAAAGCGACCAGTACGGTACGCTGACGCTCGGTCGTCAATATGACTCCGTGGTCGACTACCTCGGCCCGCTGTCGGAAGCAGGCTCGGGCTACGGTAACAACCTCGCCGCCCACCCGTTTGACAATGACAACCTGGACAACTCGTTCTCGATCAAGAACGCAGTCAAGTACCAGAGCGCCAACTACTCCGGTTTCCGCTTCGGTGGCTTGTACGGCTTCAGCAACGACGCTGGCCAGTTCGCGAACAACCGTGCATATAGCGCCGGCGCTTCGTACACCAACGGCGGCCTGAACGTTGCTGCTGCATACTTGCAAATGAACAATTCGCTGGGCGGCTCGAACCTGACGAGCGGCGCAGTGTCGGCAGGCGACGGCAACAACGCCAACCTGACGGCTGCCCTGCAGCGCACGTATGGCGTGGGCGCGAACTACGCGTACGGTCCGGCTACGGTTGGCTTCGTGTGGACGCACACGCAGGACGACAACCTGATTGCTGGCGACCAGGGCGGCGTGGGCTTCACGGTTCCGACCGGTACGAACCTGCACCTCGACAACTATGAAATCAACGGTAAGTACGCTCTGACGCCGGCTCTGAGCCTGACCGGCGCGTACACGTTCACGGACGGCAAGGCGACGGGCGGCACGACCTCGGGCGGTGATCCGAAGTGGCAAACCGTTTCGCTGCAAGCTGACTACTCGCTCAGCAAGCGCACCGACGTCTACGTGGAAGGTGTGTACCAGCACGCTTCGGGCCAACTGGGCGATGGCCAGCAGAACGTCGCTATGATCAACACGCTGTCGCCGTCGTCGACCGGCAACCAGGTAGCAGCGACCGTGGGTCTGCGTCACCGCTTCTAATGAAGCTACAGACAGGATCAAGCGATCCGGTCTGTTGAGAAACGCGCACGTGACACAATCACGTGCGCGTTTTTTTATGCGCAAATCGTTTTCGCATAGCGCAAACAGTGACGTGCACGCAGGTATACTTGGACCGGCTGCCTTCCGCGCTGCGATTCCGTCATGAACTCGTCGCGGCTGAACGGCGACTTCGTCGCGGAGCACCTTGTTCCGCCCGTGCCCCTGTTCCCGCGAGTGCTCGGGAACACCGACGATCCGATCATGAAAAAACTTCTTTTGCTCGCTCCCATTGCTCTTGCGCTCGGCGCCTGCGGCTCGTCCGGCCCCGCGCGAGATGCTTCACAACCAATGGTGTTCGTGACGTCGCAGCGTACGCCGTCATACATCACCGAATGCCTTGAAAGCCGTCTGTCACGGGTGCACGCATCGTCAGTGGGCGGCGCGACCGAACTGGCCGTTGGGTCGGGTTCGGACACGGCTTACTTCGTCACGCTGACGCCGGTCAGTGCCGGCTCGGTAATCAAGGTCATGCGTCCCGCCAACGCACCGGACGATCCACCGGAACCCGAGATGCGCTTCGATATCGCGCGCTGTGCCACTTAAGGTGTGCGTGTTTTGCTTGGGCGCTCGGCATTCGTTGTTCGTCGTTCGCCCTTGGTCGCGCAAGATGAATCACTGAGCACTAAGCGTTGAGTAATCAGCGCCACGCTTGCATAGCACGCGTGGCGCTGTCTTTTTGCACGGGCATCTGCGAACATAACGGCCCCTTGCATTCAGACGGCGCGCGCGGCGCCGTGCACTATCGATGGCCTCAAACAAAGCACATCACGCCACCGGCTTCGCGGCCGGCGTCATCGCCGCAGCCATCGTCGCACGCAGCAGCGCGAGCGGGCCCTTCCATTTGTGGGTGTTACTGAGCTTCATTGCCGCGGTGGCGGGCGGCACAGCGCCGGACTGGCTGGAAGTGGCGTGGTGGTCGCGCAAACGGCGCCTGTGGATCACCCATCGCACGATCACGCATTGGGGTATTGGCTGGATTGCGCTGCTGGTGTTTTCTTATCGCGAGCTCGGACATCATCAGCCGCTCGCTGCGCTCGCGTTCGGGTTCGCTTGCGGCGGCCTAATGCACCTGCTCGCGGACTGGCCCAACCCGCTCGGTGTGCCGTGGATCGCCGGGCGTCACTCGCTTAACTGGTGGAGGAGCGGACACTGCGATTTGCTTGTTGTGGGCGCTTCGTGGGTGGCTGCGTGGTTCGTGGCCGGCCATGTGTGGTTGCATGGTGCGCATGGATTTGCGTTGTTGCAGCACTTGCGGGTGGGATAGGTGGGTCAGCGACAGAAATTGATTTGATCCCTAATCTGGTCCTACCATCACAGAATATATGGCGGCGTGTAGCATAAGGTACTACAAGTGGGCGCAAGGAGAAGGCGCAAGACTTTCGCGCCTTCCTCTCATTCAGGAATGCAGATTACTTTTGATAGTCTTCGAACTCCCAGCGTAGGTACTGGCCGATTTTTTGCGCACTCGCTAACCGCCGCTGAACCTGCTAACTCTTCGCTCGATAGTGGCCTTCATCTGTCCGCTGTCGTACCTGGCTACGATAAGCGTGTGACGTCCCCACCATGCAAAGTCTGCGTCTTCATTGACACGGGTAGCGAGCCACGCAGGTGTGCAAACCAGCAACGTAAAGTCATCCGACCCATTACTTTCAGCTGAGCCAATTTCGACTCTGATCCACGTTCCGAAATTGTCGGGGTCTTCGGGCTGGTAAAACTCCAGTCCGTCCTCAATCTCATGTGAGTGGGAGTTCTTGACTCTAAGTTTCATGGCAGTCCGTTGACGCAAGGCTTAGTGGTTGGGCATGTCTTGACCTCGATCGCGCCCGGCTTCGAATAAAGCATGGAGCAGATTAAATCACCGTCTTCGGCGCATACGCCAAAGTACGTGAACAGCAACGTGTACGTGGCCAACAGGCAGACCAGCAATGGCACCGGTCCACGACTTGAACCTCTAGTTTCCATCTAATCTCCCGTTTCTCTAACTACATAGACATGCAAGCCAGATGTTGCTATGGAGAGGCCACTTTCGTCTGTCACGGGGCTCGCCGTTGAAGCGGTAACGATAACGACAATGGACGCTGATTCTTTTCGCCCCGCGTGAACCTTGCCGGACCGGCCGCTGCTGTCGTTCACGATGCGGTCGTGAACGGCGGCGCTGAGCTTCAGGAACGCCCCCTTCGATGATGGTTGGAGAGCGTTTTCCCCCGCGACATTCCCCACAAAACACCTGCGGTGTCCCGAGTACTTGAGCCCATTGGAATTCGCAGCACTGCTTGCGGTGCATCACAACGTCGCAAGCGCACGCTTCAACCGCAGCACGCCTTGTTCGATATCGCTCACGCCAGGCGCCGTGAACGACAGACGCAGCGACGCAAGATCCACTTTGTCCTTATAGAACGCGACACCGGGCACGAACATCACGTTCTGCCCGATACACGTCTTCAGATAAGCCGATGCATCACCGCTACCGGCAAGCCGCCCCCACACGAACATTCCACCGGCCGGACGATGAAACGCAATGTCGTCCTTCAGATGCGTTTCCAGCGCATCGCACAGCGTCGCGCATTTCAGCGCGTAGGCGTCGATGATCTTCGGCAGATGCCGTTCGAGCGCGCCGCTTGCGAGATATTCCGCCGCAATCGCCTGAGTCCACGGCGAGCTGCACAGATCCACAGTCTGTTTAGCGACGACACAGCGCCTGAGGATCTCTGCATGTGCGATGGTCCAGCCCACCCGCAAACCGGGCGCCACAATCTTCGAC
>JBEKNG010000269.1:0-7392 GCA_049523075.1 Paraburkholderia sp. | reverse complement strand
AAGGAGTTCAGCGGTTATCTGACCAACGCCGTGGCCGCCAAGCCTGACGTGCTGCTGATCCTCAACTTCGGTTCGCAGTCCTCGGATACGCTGCGCCAGGCCATCAGCTTCGGCATGAAGAACAACTGCATGATCCTGATTGCGTGGGCTTCAGGTCTTGAGCAATTCCAGGCGCTGGGCGCCGACCTCTGCGAAGGGGTGTACTTCGGTGCACAGTACTGGCACGGCATCGATTCGCCGCTCAATCACGACCTGGTCGCACGCTCGAACGCGGCGTTCAAGGAGAATCCCAACTACAGCCTGGCGGGCTCGTATATCTGCACGAAGATCCTGCTCGACGGCATCGTCAAAGCAGATTCGGCCGATCCGAAGAAAGTGGTCGCCGTGCTCGAAGGCATGAAATACGCCGGCCTGACAGGGCCGGAAGAAGTCCGCAAAGGCGACCACCAGGTCATCAAGAATTACTATTTGCTCAAGGGCAAGGCGAAGAACAAGATGAAGAACGCCGACGACTTCGCCGACATCGTCAGTTCCGGCCAGTCGTTCCTGCCGGTCGACAAGACCGGCTGCAAGCTGGCCTGACCGGCGTCGTGCCATGCCATCGTGCCGGATGCGTGCCGCCTCAAGGTGCACACCCGGCATGTGACGGTTATGCAAGCGGAGCAGCGTGCGGATTGCTTGCGAGCGCGCACCGGCCGCCCCGGAAACTTCAGCGACGGACGCCATGAACGTTTATCTCCTGCAGATCGTCAACGGCATCGGAGTGGGAATGTTGTATTTCCTGCTCGCGGTAGGCTTGTCGATCGTCTTCGGCCTGCTGCGCTTCGTCAACTTCGCACACGGGGCGTTCTATCTGCTCGGCGCGTACTTTTGTTATCAGGCGCTGCAGTGGTCGATGAGCTTCTGGACCGCGCTCGTCATCGTGCCAATTGTGGTCGGCGCGCTGGCGTGGGTGGTCGAGAAGCTGATCTTGCGGCACGTCTACGAACAGCAGCACGAGTTTCACATTCTCGTGACCGTGGGTCTCGCGCTGGTATTGCAGGAATGCACGATCCTCATCTGGGGACCGCTCGGCAATAACGTGCCGGTACCCGATTCGCTGAACGGCGTGGTGATCTGGGGCAGCTTCGTTTATCCGAAGTACCGCCTGTTTGTGATCGGCTTTACCGCCGTACTGGCCGCCTTGTTGTGGTGGCTGCTCGAGGGCACCCGGCTCGGCAGCGCGGTGCGGGCAGGCAGTGAATCGACCGAGATGGTCTCGTTGCTTGGCATCAACGTGTTGCGCGTGTTCAGTCTCGTGTTTGCGCTTGGCGCGGCCACGGCGGCGCTTGCAGGTGTGCTTGCGGCACCGATTCGCGGTGCGGACCCATTCATGGGTATCGAAGCATTGAGCGTCGCCTTCGTGGTGGTGGTCGTGGGCGGTTTGGGTAATTTCCTGGGAGCGTTGGTCGGTGGTCTGCTGGTCGGCATCGTGCAAAGCGTGATGAGCACGCTATGGCCCGAAGGCGCCAGCCTTATGATCTACGTTGCGATGGCCGCTGTGCTTCTGTTGCGTCCGAACGGACTGCTCGGGAGAACCACATGATCGAACCATCGAAGACGCTCGCTCGCGACAGCGCGTCGCCCCAGAGCTCGAAGCGCACGTTCAGACAGGCATTACATCACTATCGCTTCATGCTGCTGGCACTGCTGGTGGTTTGCGTGTTGCCGCTCACGCTGCGCTCCGGCTCGCTCGCCACCGAAGTACTGGTGTATGCATTGGCCGCGCTCGGTTGCAATCTGTTGCTGGGCTTTACCGGCCTGCTTTCCTTCGGCCAGGGGATTTTCTTCGGACTCGGCAGCTATACCGCGGGGATCGTGCTGACGAAGCTCGACGGCACGCCGGTAACAGTGGCCCTGGTGGCGGCGATTATCGTCGGCGCTACTGCGGCGGCACTCGTGGGCTGGTTTTCGATTCGTCAACGCGGCACTTACTTCGTCATGCTGACGCTCGCGTTCGGGCAGATGTTCTACTTTCTCGCCTACACCACGCCCAATCTGACCGGCGGCGATGATGGCCTGCTCGACATCCCCCGCCCTGCGCTGTCGCTGTTCGGCAAGACGCTGGTGGCGCTCGCATCGCCGTGGCAATACTACGGGTTCGTCGCGGTGCTGTTTCTGCTCGCGTTCTGGATACTGATACGCGTATCGCATTCGGTTTTCGGCCGCACGCTGCTCGCGATTCGCGACAACGAAGCACGCGCGGCCGCTGTCGGTTATGACGTGAAACGCTTCAAGCTGATAGCGTTCGTGATCTCTGGTGCAGTTACGGGCCTCGCCGGCGCTTTGCATGCGTTGATGACGGGCATCGCACCGTTGTCGAATATCGATTACCACACGAGTGAGATGATTGTGGTGATGACCGTGATCGGCGGCACC
Source organism: Paraburkholderia sp. (assembly GCA_049523075.1). Lineage (GTDB taxonomy): Bacteria > Pseudomonadota > Gammaproteobacteria > Burkholderiales > Burkholderiaceae > Paraburkholderia. Next base: position 4,974 of record JBEKNG010000269.1, on the reverse strand, counting down.
GGCAATCTGTTTGCTTCGGTGCTAGGCGCAGCTTTCTATGTCCTGTTCGCCGACTGGCTCTCTACCTTATGGCCACGCTGGCTCTTGCTGCTCGGGCTCGTGCTGATCGCCGTGAGTCTCTTTATGCAGCGCGGGCTGTGGGGTCTCGGCGAGCGTATCTGGCAAGCGGTGCGGCGCGAGACGCCTGCTGATTCAGGCGAGGAGCAAGCATGAGCGAAGCCATTCTGCAGGCGAGCGGCATCGTGAAGCGCTACGGCAAATTTACGGCGCTTGCCGAGGTCGATCTGCGTATCTTGCCGCGTACCGTGCATTCGGTGATCGGACCCAATGGCGCGGGAAAAACCACGCTGTTTCACGTATTGACCGGCACCTTGCCAATCACTGCAGGCAAGATTGTGTTCGACGGCCACGATGTGACGCACGAACCCGATCACAAGCGAGCGAGCCGCGGCGTCGCGCGTTCGTTCCAGGTAACGAGCCTGTTTGCCAATCTGAGCGTGCGCGAAAACCTGCGGCTAGCCGCGCAAGGCGTCGACGCTCGACGCGCACTCAACGCATGGACGCCCCCACGCGGCACACTTGAACACGCCGACGTGGTGGATAGCGTGCTGGAGCGACTCGCATTGCAGCGCTTTGCGGGCACCGCTGCGGGCGCCCTGTCGCACGGTCAGCAGCGGCGGCTGGAGGTTGGCATGGCACTCGCCGCGCGACCCAAGGCCATCTTTCTCGACGAACCTACCTCTGGCATGGGCATCGACGATCTCGACGACATGAAGCAGCTGATTCGCGGCCTGCGCGATGACTACACAGTCGTGTTGATCGAGCACAACATGGGCATCGTGATGGATATCTCGGACACGATCACCGTGATGCAACAAGGCCGTGTTCTGGTGGAAGGCCGCCCGGACGAGATTCGCGGCGACGAGCGCGTCAGAACCGCGTACCTCGGCAACATGATCACCGGAGGCCGCGCATGATCCTGGGCGTCCAGCAGATTCACGGCTTTTACGGCAAGAGTCATATCCTGCAAGGGGTGACGCTGCGCGTTGATGAAGGCGAGACCGTCACGCTGCTAGGCCGCAACGGCGCAGGCAAGTCGACCACGCTCAAGAGCATCGCCGGAGTGGTGACACCTCAGCGCGGCACGGTGACGTTCAAGGGCGAACCGATCCACAAGCTCGCACCCCATCGAATCGCCGCGCGCGGGGTGTGCTTCGTACCTGAGCGCCGTGGCATTTTCCGGCTGCTGTCGGTCGAAGAAAATCTGCGCCTCGGCGCGCGCAAAGATTCGCCATGGCAGCTTGACGATATCTACCGCATTTTTCCGCGCCTGAAGGAACGGCGCACGAACGGTGGCGCGCAATTGTCCGGCGGCGAGCAGCAGATGCTCGCCATTGGCCGCGCGTTGATGAACCATCCGCGTTTGCTAATGCTCGATGAGCCGGTGGAAGGCCTAGCACCCGTGATCGTCGAAGAGATCGTCGCGCAACTGCGGCTGATCAAGCAGGCGGGTGTTGCGATCCTGCTGGTCGAGCAGAACCTCGAAGTGTGTTCGCAACTGGCGGACCGACATTACATCATCGAGCAGGGCGCGATTGTCTACGAGGGGGATAACGCCGCGTTCATCGCCGATGAATCGATCAAAGACCGCTATCTGGGCGTGGGCGTCGTCTAAACCCCGCGCCGTTTATCGCAAGGAATCGCTAATGCAAGCTCATGATTCGAATGTGGACATGCCGCACTGCGGCGTCGTGTTTCAATCGTCACCGCTCACGTTGCGTGAAACACAAAGCGCAGAAGGAGCATGCGCATGAAACTCCTGATTGCGCGGATGAATCACGAAACCAACACCTTCTCGCCGGTCGCAACGCCGCTCGAAGCCTTCGGTCGTAACGGGCCAAGCTACGGCGAAGACGCATGGCGGGAAAACAAAGGCATGCAGACCGCGATGGCCGCCTTTATCGATGCCGCCGAGCGCGAGCATGCGCTGATCGTGACGCCCATTTCGGCTTCGGCCAACCCAAGCGGACCGGTCGCCGCCGCGGCGTACGATGCGATCTGCAAGGCCATCGTCGACGCCGCGACCGGTTGCGACGCCGTGCTGCTCGATCTGCATGGCGCCATGGTCGCTGAAAACTCAAACGACGGCGAAGGCGATTTGTTGGCCCGCGTACGTGCCGCGCTGCCGGGCGCGCCCATCGGCGTTGCACTCGATCTGCACGGTAACGTCACGCAGAAGATGATCGACAACGCCGACGTGATCGTCAGCTTCAAGACCTATCCGCACGTCGACATGTACGAAACCGGTGCGCACGCCGCGCGTCTGCTGTTCGATCTGATCCACCACCGATCCCGGCCGGTGATCGCGTGGCGGCAACCGCCTCTGCTCACGCATACGCTGCGCAGTGCAACGGCCGAAGGCGCGATGAAGCGCGCGGTTGACGCGGCGCGGGCGGCCGAAGCAGAGGGGATGCTGGCGGTGTCGGTGTTGTCGGGTTTCTCGCTGGCGGATATAGCAGCACCGTGTATCAGTGTCGTGGTGGTGGTTGACGGCGATCGCGCCGCCGCGGATGCCGTCGCAGAACGCATCGCGCGGCAGATCTGGGATGAGCGAGAGGAATTCTTTTATCGCAGCGCTGCACTGACGGACTCCGTAGCGGAGGCGGCGACACTCGCCAAGGGCGCCGACAAACCGGTGCTCTTGCTGGACCACGGCGACAACTGCATGTCGGGCGGCACGTGCGACACGATGGATCTGCTTGAAGAGGTGCTCAAGCATGGACTCGAGGACGTGGTGAGCGGGCCGCTTTGCGATCCCGAGGCGGTTGCCGCTTTGCACGCTGCAGGCGTGGGGACGACGGTGACGCTCCCAGTAGGGAACAAGCTTGCAAGCGACGCCGTGAAGCCGCAACCGCCGCTCACGGTGACGGGTGTAGTTCGCGCGCTGACTGACGGCGAGTACACCATAAGCGGCCCTACCTATACCGGACAGCGTGCCTTCATGGGCCGCGCAGCCGTACTCGATATCGGAGGCGCCACGCTCGTCCTGACCGAGCGCACGCATGAGCCGTGGGATTTAGGGGTGTTCGAAAGCGTAGGTGTCGATCCCAGACGCGCCCGCGTTCTGCTGCTCAAGTCACGGATGTACTGCCGGCCGGTGTTCGTGCCGATTGCCGCGGCGCTGGTGGAATGCGATAGCCGTGGCGTGACGAGTTCGGACTATGGACTCTTCAAGTTCGAACATATAAAGCGACCGGTTTATCCGCTAGACGCGGAGGCAGATTGGGAAGCCTAAGAGCGACGAAAGCCGGGTAAAAGCCGTTCAGGCGTCACTCGGGCGCCCCTTCAAAAACTCGATAAACAACCCGGACCCCCGCCGGGAAAACACGCGTTTCCGTAATTGCGTGCACCTGAACAGGCGACAGACTCCAATCGGGCAGGACGCGAACCGTCCGGCCCGATACCACGTCGTCTCGCACGAGTGCAGTATCGAGCACCGCGATGCCGACCCCGTACGTCGCCAGCGAGTTCTTCACATCCATGCTTATGGGAACACCGACGTCGTCCCGATCGGTCAAATTGATGTCCCCCATGCCGCATCCGATGAAGTGACATCGCCCCGGCAAGACAGTCGTCAAGTTTTCGCTAGTTGAAAACAGTTGAACATGTCGCTGAGGTCCATAGCCTTATTTAATTCGGTATCCGAAATTTGTTTATGTACTTTCAATTAGCTGACGGTGAGGTCAACACACAACGGTAGGAGGACGTCACTAAAAATTAATGTTGCGACGCAGCATTTATACGCCTATGCTGAGATCAGCGGAGCCTGTGGCGCTGTTGCCCATCAGGCCCCCTAACTGCGGAGGCATAGATGACACATCCGCACTCACCTGAGTTGACGCTTCACGTGTTTGAACAGGACGGTGGCTGGCATTGGGCTCTCACAATCGAACGGCAGCATGGCGCGGGCAAGAAAGTGGTCGCATACAGCGAGGACATGTTTGCCTCGCAGGCGCTGGCGCGTGCTGACGGGGAACGGGCTGCAAACGACTGGCAACATGACGCAGGGCTGCGTCGGTCGGAATTCGCGTAGATGCGACAGGTACAGCGAGGCGCTGCCCGCTAGCCAATCGCCCGCAATGACTCGTGGACGTGGTGCATGTGATGCGCGGTTTGGCTTTGCAGATGCGCGATCGCCTGCTTCACTCGCTTCGCCTCGCCTAACTGAAAGGCATATTCGCGAAGCAACGCCTCGCTCGTCACCAGGTCATTCAGCGTTCCGAGTTCGTCTTGCACCACGGTGAGTCGGTCGATAACAGCCTGATGACCGCCATCCAGAACTGGCGAAAAGAACTGCAGCAGGTAGCGCAGTTTTTTCCCCGCGATCCGTACCTCGTGAAGCGCCGCGTAGTCTGAGGCCTGCGCCGATACCGCTCGCTTGACGCGCTTTTTCAGGGCCTGTTCGGCCGCTTTCACACGCTCTTCGGCAAAATTTGCAATGGGTCGACCGGCACCTCGCAACTCGACTTGCTGACGCGCGCTCGCCAAGGACTGCGTCCCAGTCTCGCGTCCGCCCAGCTGCGTCGGCGAGTGACTTGAACTCGCGGCGTTGCAGCTTCGCGTCCTTCTTGTCCAGTAGAGCTTCATACGCCCACCGGAGTGTCCGCAGACGGCGCAGTGCGACACGAAGCTTATGCAGATCCTCGGGGGCGGCGCTGGCGTTCAGCTTACGAACCCGATCCACGGCTTCAGCGGAAATCGATGTGGCAAGTAACACAAAAGCGTCGACATCGGTCATCGAAGGGGTAATCAGTCCAGACCGCGCATGGATTGCAGTTGGGGACGGTGCAGGTGTCTCTGAGGACTCAGCTCCAGCGGGACGGGAACTCATGGTTGGGTGCGCCTTTCGTAACCGCTTTGTAGCCGCATAACTGCGTAACGGCGAGGGGAACGAACGCTACCCGCAAGCGATGA
>JBEKNG010000268.1:0-7403 GCA_049523075.1 Paraburkholderia sp. | reverse complement strand
CGCTGCTCGACGCCCGCAGCGACGCGCCGGCCGGGGGCGCGGCGCACGTGCCGGAGCTGGCCGCCAGCATCGCGTTCGACAACGTCGGCTTCGCCTATCCCGGTCGCCGGGCCGACGCCCATGCGGGACTGAGCTTTGAGATCGGCGCTGGCGAGACCGTCGGCATCGTCGGGCCGAGCGGCGCCGGCAAATCCACCATCCTGCGTTTGCTGCTGCGTCAGCACGACGCGCAGACCGGTGCGATCCGCATTGGCGGCCACGACATCCGCACGCTCGATCCGGACCAGGTGCGCGGCATGATCGCGATCGTCTCTCAGGACAGCACGCTGTTCGACGGCACGATCGCCGACAACCTGCGGCTAGGCAGGCATGATGCCAGCGACGCGGACATGACCGTTGCCGCCACCGCGGCTAACATCCACGACTTCATCACCGCTTTGCCGGACGGCTACGCGACGCGCATCGGCGAGCGGGGCGCGACGCTTTCCGGCGGACAACGCCAGCGCATCGCGATTGCCCGCGCGCTGCTGCGCGACGCGCCGATCCTCTTGCTGGACGAGGCGCTTTCGGCGGTCGACGCGCAAAACGAGGCGATCATCCAGCAGGCGCTGGACCGGTTGATGCAAGGCCGCACGACGCTGATCCTGGCGCACCGTCTGTCGAGCGTGATTGGCGCGGATCGGATCCTGGTGCTGGATCAGGGGCGGGTAGTCGAGAGTGGTACGCACACCGAACTGATCGTCCGTTCCGGGGCGTATCGCCGCCTGATGGGGCCGCAGGTCGCGGCGACCGGCGAACGCCCGGTCGCACAGGAACAGTCGCGCGCGGCGCCGGCATCATCGGGGCCGCAGGTGAGGGCGCTCGCCGAGGAAGCGGCGGGAATCGGCTGGGGCGATACCTTGCGTACCTTGCTGCGGTTCGTATGGCCATGGCGCGTGAAGCTGGCGCTGACGGTGCTATGCGGCGTGGGCCGCGTGCTGGGTTTCATTGGAGTGGGTGTGCTGGGCGCGCTCGTGGTCGCCGGCGTCGTCTCGGGACGGCCGGTCCTCGGACTGACGGTCGGTTTGTTGGTCGCGGCCCCGGCTGCGGCGACGCTGCACTGGCTGGAATCGTGGCTCGCCCATGACATGGCTTACCGCCTGCTGGCGGAAATGCGCATCGAGTTGTTCGCCAAGCTCGAGCGCCTCGCGCCCGCTTACCTCTTGCGCCGGCGCTCCGGCGACCTGGTGGCGCTGGCCACCCAGGACGTGGAGACGGTCGAGTATTTCTACGCCCATACCGTGGCCCCGGCCTTCGTCGCGGTGCTGATCCCGGCCGGTGTGCTGGCACTGCTGGCATGGGCAGCGTGGCCGCTCGCCCTGGTGCTGCTGCCGTTCCTCGCCTGGGCGGGCCTGACGCCGGTCTTCGCGCGCAGCAAGATCGACCGCCTGGGCGGCCAGGCGCGCGCTGCGTTGGGCCAACTTGGCGCGCATCTCACGGAAACGATCCAGAGCCTCGCCGAACTCGCGGCCTTCCAGGCTACCGGTCGGCGGCGCGCGGTATTTCTCGCCGACACAGCCACCTATCAGAAGCAGCGATCCGCGCTGCTAGATGACTTGTCGCGCCAGAGCGCCGCGCTCGAGGTGGCAACCGGCCTGGGCGGCCTCACTGTCGCCTTGCTCGGGGCCGCGCTTGCCTCGCGCGGCTGGTTTGCGCATGAATGGTTGCCGCTGCTGGTGCTGGTTTCCGTGGCCGCCTTCATGCCCGTGGCCGAGATTGGCCAGGTGGCCCGGCAACTGGCGGATACGATTGCCTCTACACGCCGGCTGCATGTCGTCGAAGCGGAGCCTGAACCGGTGACCGATGGGGACCTCCCGGTACCCGCGAACCCGCAAGTACGACTCGACGCGGTGAGCTTCGCCTACCCGGGCCGCAGCGCGCCGGCGCTGGACCGGGTGAGCTTTGCCGTGCGCCCCGGCAGCACCGTCGCGCTGGTCGGCGCGTCCGGCGCGGGAAAATCGACGGTGGCGAACCTGCTGCTACGCTTCTGGGATCCTCAGCAAGGCGACATCACGCTAGGCGGCGTTGATTTGCGCCGGCTGCGCCTTGACGATCTGCGCAGCCACATCGCGCTGGTGGCGCAGGACACCTACTTGTTCAACGACACGCTGGAGGCGAACATCCGTCTCGCCGGACGCGATGTGTCTGACGCGGACGTGCGCCGCGCGCTGGATCGGGCCGCGCTGAGCGAATTTGTCGACCGCCTGCCGGACGGGCTCGCTACCCGGGTGGGCGAGCGGGGCGTGCAGCTGTCGGGAGGGCAACGTCAGCGGGTGGCGATCGCCCGCGCATTCCTGAAAGACGCGCCGATTCTCGTTCTCGATGAGGCGACCTCGCATCTGGATACTATCAGCGAGCAGCAGATCCGCGCCGCCCTCGACGAGCTGATGGAAGCGCGCACCTCCATCATCATCGCGCATCGCCTGTCCACCATCCAGAACGCCGACACGATTCTTGTCATGGATGCCGGGCGGGTAGTGGAGGCGGGCAGCCATGACGAGCTGCTGGCTGAAGGCGGTGCCTATGCGCGGCTGGTTGCGCACCAGTCTGGTGTGGTTGCCGCGTAGCGCCGAAGGCTCCACGTCGCACGTGCGGCACTGGAATAAACCGGCGTATGCCCTCGTTAACCTCATCAGGCAACCACGTCCCAGTGGCGGCAAGCCTCTGCCGCCGCCACGCCCGCGGCGTGAGTCTGCGCAAGTACACCGACCTGCTGGATGACGCCGGTGACACAACATCGAAAACATTGGGGGATTCCTGCGACCATACAACATCATGGACAACCTGCTTCACCTCGGGACACGGCTCGTGCGTCCCGGCTTTGCTGCTGCGGTGCTTGCGTTGACGTGCCTGATCGTCTCAATGGGCGCTTTCGCCCAATCGATCAGCCCGATTTCGTCGGCTTTGGCCGGTACAGCGACGGGATGCACCCATGTTGCCACGCCGGATTCGGCAGGCACAGACGTCGATCAGTTCCGCCGTCTCACGGCTGACGAACAGGCGGCCTCGTTACGAAAGCGAATCGAAAACCACTCGCTTCTGTCGCTGAGCGACACTCAGATCCTTTGCCTGATGGACGCAATGAAGCCAGAGGCTTTTGTCGAGTACGCGAGATCCGACATGGTTCTCGACAACGCCTATGAATACAGCATGTTCCGGCAGGAGCGGGTATCCGGCAGATGGTTCGATCGACCCGATCACATGATGATCCGGTACCAGGATAATCCGCGAAAAGTCTACGCAAAATGGCTGCCTGACGGCGGCCATGCAGGACAGGAAATTTTGTATGACGAAACAACGGACCCCAATAGCCTCTATGGCCACGCGGGTGGGCTGCTGCGTCTCGTGTCAGGCAAGGTCGCAGTGGATGGATCGTTCGCGCACACGCAGTCCCGCCATAGCGTGCGCGATCTTGGCCTGCAGTTCATCGCGCGCACCGTCGATCACGACGCTCGAAGCTTTAATGAAGAGGGCCTGACTGCGAAGCCGACCCGCATTGAAATGATGAATGTAAAGGGTACGCGGATGCTGGCCTGGACGTGGGTTGCTTCGTCGGGGCCGCCCGCGCACTACGCGCAGCGCGTGAGACTGCTGTTCGATCTTCAGCACACGTGGCCGCGTGGCGAAGTTGCGTGGGACGAACGTGGCAGGGTATTGGAAATGATCCGCTTCGATGGTGTTGTGCCCCAGCATTGGAACAGCTCCACGTTTGATCCGCGTAACCCTGAGTATGGATTTCATTGACGCCATCTACAGCGCTGCGACGTACAGCATACAAGTGAGCATCAATCGATGCTATAATTGATGCATTGCTTGAGGAGGTTCCATGCGTACTACCATTGCCCTCGACGACGATTTGCTCGCCAAGGCTCAAGCCTACACGGGCCTAGACGAGAAAACGGCGCTTGTGCGCGAAGCGCTCAAGGCCTTGATCCAACGTGAAGCCGCGAAACGACTCGCGAATCTTGGCGGTAGCCAACCAGGTATCAAGGGAACACCGCGTCGCCGACAGGACGTCGAATGATTCTTGTCGACACGTCAGTCTGGATAGACCACATCAACGCTTCTGATCCTGTTCTCTCCAGCCTTCTCACCGAGGAGCGCGTGCTGGCTCATCCTTATGTGATTGGGGAGATTTCGCTCGGTAGTCTGCGCGAGCGCGACGTCGTGCTTGGAGCATTGCTCGATCTGCCGCGCGCGCCAATTGCAACGCCGGAGGAAACGTTTTATCTGATTGAACGCGAAGGTTTATTCAATCGTGGAATCGGATACGTCGATACATCGCTGTTGGCGTCCGCGCGCCTAGGTCCTGGCATCACCATCTGGACGCGCGACAAGCGACTGAAGAAAGTCGCCGATGACCTCGACCTTAGCGCTGTGCTCGGACACTAGGTCGAGGACTGGTTATATCACTGGCGGTCGACACCAGATGGAGTGCGCGCTACCGCGGCAGCGGCGTTGGCGCGCCGCCGCGAACGTTCGAATGGCGTTTATACAGGCTGTTACGCCCGCTACGTCCATGGCACATGAACCTTATCCAGACTCCGATCCAGCTGATACGCAGCGCTAATCAGTGCAAGATGCGTGAGCGCCTGCGGGAAATTGCCCAATGCCTCGCCCGTCGTCGCCACTTCCTCTGAAAACAGCCCGAGGTGGTTGGCGTATTCGAGCATCTTGTCGAACACGAGCCGCCCCTCATCGACGCGCCCGGCTCGCGCCAACGCCTCGGCGTACCAGAACGAACAGGCACTGAACCCGCCTTCAATGCCCGGCAGCCCGTCCAGTTCCGAGCCTCGCGTATAACGAAAGATCAGCGGATCGACCCGCAGATCGCGCCCAATCGCATCGAGCGTGTCGAGAAAACGCGGATCGGTCGGACCGATGAAGCGCACCAGCGGCATCATCAGAACCGACGCATCGAGCGTGGCAGAGTTCGGCGTCTGCACAAACGCTCGCAGATCTTCATTCCAGAAATTTTCGTGGATGTCACGGTAGATTTCATCGCGCACCTGGAACCATGCCGAAAACGGCGCGGGCAGGGACCGTTTGTCCGCGAGACGAAGTGCCCGGTCAAGCGTCACCCAGCACATCAGCCGTGAATGGATCAGCGGGCGAGCGCCGTTGCGCAATTCCCATATCCCTTGATCCGGTTCGCGCCAATGTTCGGCAACGTAGTTGACGGTTCTCGTGACGTGCAGCCATCCCTCGTATGGGACCGCAGCGCCGTATTTGTTGTACAGATAGAGGGCGTCGAGCAGCGCGCCATACACATCGAGCTGGGTCTGATCACGCGCTCCGTTGCCGACAAGTGGCGCGCCTTGCTTAGCGCCTCTGAGCGTGTGCAGCTCCATTTCCTGCGGTGCCGGTTCGCCGTCGACCGCATACATGACTTGCAGGGAGCCGTCGGAATGACACTGTTGATTGCGCGCGGCAATCCATTTGATGAAGTGCCGCGCTTCCGAGGTGTAGCCGAGACGCAGCAGCGCGTAGACGGAGAATGCGGCATCGCGAATCCACGCAAAGCGGTAATCCCAGCGTCGTGACCCATCCAGCGCCTCGGCGAGGCCGAAGGTCGGTGCCGCCACGATCGCGCCATGTTCGCTTGAACTCAGCAGCTTGAGCGTGAGGGCCGAACGCATCACCACTTCGCGATACCGTCCACGATACGTCGAGCGCGATGCCCAGCTCTGCCAGAACCGTGTGGTGTCATCGTAGACGCTGTCGCAATCGATGCGTTGGCCGCGCATTTCCTGTGCGGCGCCCAGCACGAAACAGGCTGACTCATGACACTGCAAGCCGAATTTCGCGTGGGCACAAGCGTCTTCAATCTCGAGCGGTACACTCGATTGCAGCTGCAACGGCTCGCCGTCGCCTTCCGGCATGAATTCGACGCTGCGCTCGTCCGTCAACTGTGCGCTGTGAGCCGAGCGTGCGTAGTCGAAGCGGGGCGCGCAATGCATGCGCAAAGACATTGATCCGTGCGCCATGCGCACTAGCCGAACGAGACAGTTGGGCAACGAGGCTTCGCCCGTTGCCTCGCCGGTTGCATCGCCCTGAACCGGCATCAGGTCGAGCAGTTCACAGACGCCTTCCGGCGTCATGAAACGCGTGAGCAGGATGTTGGTATCGGGCATGTACATCTGCTTGACGTTGAATTCATCGCAGGCGGGACGTATCGAGAAGGCTCCGCCGCGCTCGGTGTCGAGCAGGCCCGCGAAGATGGTCGGCGAGTCGATGCGCGGAAAGCACATAAAGTCCACCGTACCTTCGAGCGACACGAGCGCGGTGGTTTTCATATTGCCCACAATGCCGCGGGCGTCGATGGGTAACTCGGTCTTTGACGGACTCACGCGTTTTCGATCACCCATTATTGGCGAACTCCGGGTAGAGCGTCATGCCGCCGTCCACGTAAAGCGTCGTGCCGGTGACGTAGTCGCTCTCATCGGACGCGAGCCAGACGGCCGCCTTGCCGATATCTTCGGCTTCGCCGATGCGTCCGTATGGAATCAGTTTGAGCAATCGTTCGAGCGCCTCGGGGGTCTCCCGCGCGGCGCGGTTGATGGCCGTTTTGATCGCGCCGGGTGCGATTGCGTTGACGCGGATGCCCTTCGGCGCCACCTCCTGCGCAAGCGATTTCATCATCATCTGGATACCGCCCTTGGACGCGGCGTAGGTTGCGAGTGATAGTTGATGACGAGCGATGCGCCAGCGTCTGCTAACGCCTTGGCCACGCCGAGTCCGATGCCGGAGCTTGCACCGGTGACGATCTCGACCTGGTCACGAAGAAAGAGGGGCATAGGGTCTCCCGCCAGATGGGCCCGCGCTCGGAAAAGGGAGGCGGGCAGGCTGTTGCTTTCCGCAATCTGTATGCCTGACAGCTCTCGATATCCGGCCGGCAAGGCTGATCGAATGTCTCTTCCATCGGCCGGGCCGCGGCATGTCCCTCTTCATTGGCATTAGCGACAGCCTAATTGATCAATAAAAACTATTGACTTTGGCGTATCGTTAGCTTGGATTTATACTCACTTCCATTGTCGCCGCAGCACACGGCTCGGCACTCACCAACCGCCCGTCGCGGCGAACAACTGGAAGTTTCACACATGCTCAAGTCACTCATTCCCGCCATTGCTCTTGTTTCGGCCATGGCCGCGCCGGCCGTATCGTTCGCCCAATCGAGCGAACCTGTCACCCGTGCGCAGGTGCGCGCCGATCTCGTCCAGGTCGAGAACGCCGGCTATCGCGTGGGCGACGGTGACCAAACTAGCTATCCAGTTGGAATCCAGGCAGCCGAAGCCAAGGTGGCTGCGCAGAACGGCGCGACAAGTAGTTACGGTGGTGTGGCAAGTGGATCGTCGGATGCGCGG
>JBEKNG010000267.1:0-7405 GCA_049523075.1 Paraburkholderia sp. | reverse complement strand
CCCCTTCTCCCCCAATGCCACGTCCGGCGTGTAGTGCGTTTCTTCGCCCTCACCACGGAACACGCCCCATTCGAGCGCCTCGTTCCGCGCGACGATGCGGTGGAGATCGCAGAACGTCACCTTGTCTAACGCGAACCGCTCTCGTTGAACAAGCGAAAGTAGATACTTCGAACTGTCCGCGAGATTCAGGATTTGCTCCTGATCCGATATCTTCCGGCCGCCGACGGTCACGCCATCCAGAAGCGTCTTCACCTCAGGAAACGTGAACGGATTACCTTCGAGTACGCTCGCGTCCCACACGAACTCCGGCAGCATCCGATGGAAGCGAAAGCAAACTCGTTTAATCGAGAGGCTCGGCAGATCATTTGGGATCGCTGTGCGGTCCCAGTGGAAGCCAAGGTCAGTAAAAAGCGTCATAAGTGGATCATCGAGAAAGCGTTGGGCGGCGCGTAGAGGTGAGCGTCAATACCCGGTGTTCGCAGGATATACGATTTATCGCCGCACAAATCGAGCTGGCAAACCAACGACCCGGTGGCGTCACTCTGGCGAATCCGGCAACAGCGCCATCAACACGCCCACCGTCCTCGCCGTCGCCCCACGATGGCGCGCCGCGAACGCCGAAGCGGCGCCACCCATCGCCGTGCGCCGCGCCTTGTCGTTGAACAGCTCGCGCAGCGCCCGCGCCAGCTCCGCTGGATCCTGCACCTGTACCGCCGCCCCTGCCGCGACCGCGTCCGCGGTCGCCTGGGTAAAATTGAACACGTGCGGCCCGATCAGCACGGGCACGCCAACCGCACACGCTTCGATCAGATTCTGCCCGCCCAGCGGCAACAGGCTGCCACCAATAAACGCCAGATCCGACGCCGCATAGTAAGCGCCCAACTCGCCCATCGAATCGCCGAGCAGCACGGTCACATTCGCCGGCAACGGCCGCGCACCGCCCTGCGCCGACGCTCCCGCGGCACCCGGTGCCCACGTCGAACGACGCTCGTAGCGCAACCCGGTCTTCTCGACCAGCGCCGCTACCTCGTTAAACCGCTGCGGATGACGCGGCACCAGAATCAGCAGCGCATCCTCGACGCCCAGCGCCGCAAACGCCTGCAGCACCAGTTCTTCTTCGCCCTCGCGCGTGCTCGCCGCCACCCAAACCGGCCGGTTGCCGATCGCCGCACGCCACGCATGACCGCGCGCCGCCAGCTCAGGCGGCGTGCTCATATCGAACTTCAAATTGCCGAGCACCGCCACGTTGCGCGCGCCCAGCGCCGTCAAACGCTCGGCGTCGGATGGACTCTGCGCCAGCACCCGCGAGAACCCGCCGAACACCTCGCGGGTGCCCTTGCCGAACTTCGCGGCCCGCTTGAACGAGCGCGCCGACATCCGCGCATTGGTGAGCACCAGCGGCACGTCGGCACGACGGCACTCCTCGATCAGCGTCGGCCACACTTCGGTTTCCATTACGAGCCCGAGCGACGGCCGCCACGCCCGCAGAAAGCGTCGCACGGCATGCGGCATGTCGTACGGCACGTAGCTTCGCATGACGCGGTCGCCGAAGATCTGCTCGCTGGTGGCGCGTCCGCTCGGCGTCATATGGGTAAGCAGAATGCGCGCATCCGGCCGCGCTTTCATCAGCGCCTCGATCAGCGGCTGCGCGGCGCGCGTCTCGCCCACCGACACCGCATGCACCCAGATCAACAGCGCGTCGTCCTCCGGCAGCCGTCCGCGCGTATGGCCGAAACGCTCGCCGATATGCTCGCGATAGCCGCGCTCCTTGCGCGAACGGATCAACAGGCGCAGAACCGCGAGCGGCGCCACGAGCCACCAGAGCGCGTTATAGATCGCCCTTAGCATCCGCGCTCCGCGCTCACGTCCTGATTGAAGTCAAAACCGGCGCGACCCCGCGCAAAGCCGGCGGCACTCAAACCAGCGCCCTGCCTTTGAGGCGTTCGAGGATGCCAAGCGGCGCGCACTCGGGCTGCGCCATTGCCTTGACCGGCAGGAAGAAGGTCTGCTCCATCATGAACTGGCCGGACATGACGGCGTGCGAGGTCTGGTCGGAGAAACACACCCACACGCAGCCTGGCGGAAACGGCATGGTCTCCTGCGGGCTCGACTTCTGATACTCGAGATCGGCCTTCATGCCGTCGTGCAGGTTCAGCATCAAGTGGTCGTATTCGCTGCGCAGCGATTTGGTCACGTGCAGCAGGTTCAACAACCACGCCGAACCAGGCATCTGTGGTTTGATGCGCGGCAGGAAGCGCCTGGCCATGTCCTCGAACGGCTCGCCCACCCGCCATACGCGCGGCGTGCCGTGCGGATTTACGTTGGTGAAGACGCGCAGGATGCGCTCGCCATAGTTCGGGCGTGACGGGAAAGCGTCCACGTGCAGGCGGCTATCGTCCTTGCGCCACGAGGTCTGACGCTTTTCGACCTGATGAAGCCGCAGGCTCGTCGGCGCGACGCGCAGCTTGCCGTCGTACTCGGGAAAGAGACCATCCACCAGCGTGCGGGCATTGGTCTGATAGCGCGCAATCAACGCGCGCACGGCCGATTGCCTCACGGCGTCGCCCACCACGCCATGCAGCGCGCCGCCATTCGGTTCGAGACTGATGTTCTTGCGGTTCGGATCGGCCAGTGCGGGGTCGAGCAGCGCCTGCTCGCCACCTTCGATGGCAAAGCGCAGATTGGGAAAATACAGCACCTTGCCACGTTCGACGCCGGCCAGCAGCGTCTCGCGCGGCACAGACAGGTTGTGTCCGTGCCAGTCAGCGTTTGCAACTTCGATGATCTGGGTTTCGTTCATGGTCGCCTTTGAAAGCGGATGGAGCGTAATTCTGGTGGCCGCCGGTCGTTGGTCTTCCGTGGTCGGTCGCCGCTTCACAGCAGCCCAAAACCGGTCAGCGCGGCCTTCACCTGCTGCAGTGTCGGCGGTTGGCCGGCGGTGCCGAGATTGACGACATGCGGCGACCAGTAGCCGCCGGTGCGCCAGGCGGTCGCAAAATTGTACAACTCGACTGTCGGCCGCTTCAGCGCAGCCGCAATATGAACCAGACCTGTATCAACCCCAACCGTGGCCGCAGCGCCCTCGATCAGCCCCACCACGGCCGGCAGCGAAAGACGCGGCGGCACGATGGCCGCGGCGCCGAATTCCTTCGCGAGCCGCTCGCTGGTGACCCGCTCGGCGTCGCTACCCCAAGGCAGCACGATCGACGCGCCACGCAGTACCAGCGACTGGCCCAGTTCGATCCACGCGGCGTCGGGCCATTGCTTGTCGGCCCGCGAGGTGGCATGCACGAACACCACGTAGGGCACCGGCAGGTTCAGATTCGCCTCGGACAAGGCCAGCGCCGCGCGTCCGGTATCGAGGCCGAAATCGATGTCGTCGGTGGGTTGGGGTTTCGGGTCGTCCAGGGCGGCGGCGACCAGTTGGCGCGTGCGTTCCACAACGTGAGTACGCGGCTCGATCGGCACGCGCTTGTCGTAGAAGAAACGCACGGGCCATTCGTAGCCCGCGCCGTCGGTGCGGTTGCCAAGGCCCACCACCGGCCCGCGCGCCATGCCGGCCACCCAGGCGGTCTTGATGAGACCCTGGCAGTCGATCACGAGGTCGTACTTCTCGGCGGCGAGCGCGCGCCGAAACGCGCTGATCTCGCGCCAGTTATCGAGTGACAGCAACCGCTTGCGCCAGCGCCGCAGCGATACCGGAATGGCCCGGCGCACGCCGCTCACGAGTTGCACCAGCCCGACGAAGCTCTCTTCGACAAGCCAGTCGATCTGCGCATCGGGATGCCGGCGGCGAATGTCCGCGATCACCGGCATGTTGTGAACGACGTCGCCCAGCGACGACACCCTCACGATCAGTATCTTTTGCACGCTCAAGTGGGGATCGCCGGCAATCCGGCGATAAGATGCGTTGAAAGGACGGCAATTTTAGCGCGTCGCGTGCAAAAGCCATGAAAAAACGCGGCGCGGTACATGGATACCGCCCCGCGCGAGGGTGCCGCTCAAAGAAGTCCGACGCAAAGCAGGGTCACGATGGACCCGATGACCAGCACCGCGCCCACCGTCTTACGACGGTTCAATTCGGTCCAGAGGAGCACGCCAGTCAGCGACAGCAGGATGAGACCGCCCGCCAGCGTATCGACCACCAGCACCCACCCGACGCTCATGCCGACGCCCTTGTGCAGGTTGGTCAGGGTGGCCAGCAAGGAGTTTTCGGTGCGCTTGACGGTCACGAAGTCGTTGCCGACCCAGTACTCCGCCGCGGTGTTCGCCTTCGGCGAGGCGAAGCTGATCTGCCAGTGTTCCGGCTGCATCATGCTGCGCTCGCCCCATGCGACCCGATGCGCCGGCTCGTTCTGCGTGCGTCCCGGCTTGCCTGCCAGCTTCAGTTCCTGCTTGAGCCACTTTGCCAGCTCGCGCGGCGTTTCCGGCGCGGGTTGCGGCAGCGGCACCTGCACCGTGGAAACCACCGGCTCCCCGGTGGAGACGCGCAAGGGGCCGCCACGATGATTCAGCAGGAAGCCGGTGGTGCCGAACAGCAGGCCTAGCGCCGCGCCCCACAGGCCGATCCAGCCATGCACCTTGCGCAGCCACTTGATGAAGGTGATACGCCGCGAGCTTTTTGGTTGCCGGGAGGCTTCGGCACCCTGCGGGTGCGGCGCTCGCTCAGCCATGTCGAGCGCGGGGCTCGGGCCAACGCCGGCATCGTCGATAACCGGTGTACTCATGTTTCACTCCAAAGACGCAACAGGTTGTGATAGCAACCAACGAGACTGCGGCGTGCCGCGTCGTCGGCCTGGGTTGAGTTGAGACGTTGAATGGCCGTATCCATATCGAACAGTAGCGAGCGTTGCGTGTCGCTGCGCACGAGGCTCTGCGCCCAGAAGAAGCTCGCGAGCCGCACCCCGCGCGTGACGGGCGCGACCTGATGCAGGCTGGTAGCCGGATAGACGATCATATCGCCGGCCGCCAGCTTCACCTGCTGCACGCCGTAGGTATCCTCAATGATCAGTTCGCCGCCGTCGTATTCATCTGGTGCGGACAGAAAGAGCGTCATCGAAACATCCGTGCGCACCTTGGTGCCGTTCGGCAAAAGGCGCACCGCTCCGTCCACGTGGCTGCCGAACTGCATGCCGCCCTCGTAGCGGTTGAACAGCGGCGGATAGACCTGGTTGGGCAACACGGCGCTGATAAAAAGCGGATGCCGCTCGAGCTCGGCGAGGATCACATCGCCCAGCTCCCGCGCGAGCGGCGAGAACTGCTCTATCTGCTGGTTGCGTTTGACCGGCGCGCCCTGATAGCCGGCGGTAGCCCGGCCATCGACCCAGGCATCGCCCGCCGTATCGAGCCGTTCGCGTACGAAGCGCAGTTGCTCCTCGTTGAGCACATTTGGAATCTGCAGCAGCATCAGTCAATCCTTTCGCGGAATCGCCGCATTGTAC
The DNA here is from genome assembly GCA_049523075.1 of Paraburkholderia sp. GTDB lineage: Bacteria > Pseudomonadota > Gammaproteobacteria > Burkholderiales > Burkholderiaceae > Paraburkholderia. Next base: position 1,964 of record JBEKNG010000267.1, on the reverse strand, counting down.
GGACAGGTTGCGTCAACACCGTGACCCCGGCAATTCACGCAAGCCCGAATCAGAACCGGTAGTCAACCGTTGCCAGCAGCGTCCGGCCAATGCCCGGCACCGAACGGCCGCCGTCGGACGGAATCAGCGCATCGTAGTACGTCTTGTTGGTCAGATTCAGCAGGTTCAGACGTACGTCATATTTCTTCGCGTGATAGGCCGCCGTCATATCCCAGCGCGTATAGCCGCTGACTTCCACGAGGTTCGTGTTCGACGCGTAGCGCGGCGACATATAGCTCGGACCGCCGCCGATTTCCCAGTGCGGCGTCAGCGAATAGGTCGTCCAGAAGGTCAAGGTGTTGCGCGGCGTGTTGGCCGGCACGTGGCCCTGGGTGCCGTCACTTGCCTGCAGGATGGTGGCGTCCATGTATGTGTAGCCGCCGTAGACCTGCCACTTGTCGGTGATGTGGCCGGTCACGCCCGCCTGGAAGCCGTCGACGCGGATATCCCCGTCAAGCTCGTATTCGGTCGGCGAGACCTGGGTTCGCGCGTTGGTCATTTCTTCGCGGAAGAACGCTGACGTGACCGACAGGTTGCCGCCGAGCAGATCCCATTTGCCGCCCACTTCATACGAACGGGTGGATTCTGGCGCCAGATTCTGCGTCAGGTTGGTCACCGTCAGCGCTTCGAGCGAAGGATCGAACGAGGTGCCGTAGGAGACGTAATACGATTGCCAGTCGGTCGGCTGGTAGATCACACCGGCTCGCACGCTGGTGAAAAAGTTGGTCTGGCTGGCGTACGACGGTGCGCTGATCGTATTGTGGATTTGCGCCTGGAAGCGATCCCAGCGCAGGCCGCCAATCAGCTTCCAGTGATCGCCAAGCGAGGCCGTGTCGTTGAAGTAGCCGGCAATTTCGTTGGACCCGGAGTCCGCGTAGTTTCCTGTCGTAGTCGTCACGCCTGGCGGGTTGGACAGATAGGCCGGATTGACCATCGACACGATCGGCAGGTTGTTGCGCGTATAGGCCTGGTTCGTGTAGCTGTCGTGTCCCACTTCGACACCGGCAATCAGGTCATGCTTGATCAGCCCCGTGTTGAATTTGTATTCGAGCGTCGTGTCGTTGTAGATCGAGTGATTCTGGATCACGCGGTCGTGGCTCTGCAGCTTGATGAACAGATCCGACGGCGGCAGCGTCGTGTAGTTACCGTTCGACAGCGCCGGGCTCGTCGCGAGCGGTCCCGTCAGCACCGCTTGCGGCGCGGTTTCGCGCGCGTCGGTCATCGAATGCGAGATTTGCGTCTGGTTGCGCAGCGTGAGGTCGTCGGAGAACTTGTGCTTGATGCTCGCGTTGAACGTCTGCACATCCTGGATGGTGCGGTCCGTGGTCAGGCCGTAGAACGTGTTCTTCGGCACCGGCGACGGATGGCCGTTCAGCGCCTGGACACCGTAATCGGGCATGTCGTCGTTGTGCTGGATCAGCGCGGAAAGCGTGACTTCGGTCGGCGTGCCGATCCCGAAGCGCGCTTCGGGCGCGACACCGTAGTCCTTGTTCTTTTCGACGTCGCGCGTCGAACCCAGGCTCTGGCCGAACGCATTGATGCGGATCGCGGACGTATCCGTCAACGGATGATTCAGGTCGACGGTGGTCCGGTAGCGGTCGTTGGTTCCCACGGTCGCCGATACGTCGCCGGACTCCTGAAGATTGGCCTTCTTGCTGACCTGGTTGATCACGCCGCCCGTCGAGCCGCGTCCAAACAACATCGACGACGGGCCGTAGAGCACCTCGATCTCTTCGAGGTCGAACGTATCGCGGTAATACTGGTTGCGGTCGCGGAAGCCGTCGAGATAGATGTCGTTCTGCGCCGTGAAACCGCGCAGGTTGACGTTATTGCCGATCTGGCCGCCTTCGGCCGCGCCGATCGTCACGCCGGGCGCATTACGCAACGCGTCCTGAAACGATGTTGCACCTTGCGACTGCAGCACG
>JBEKNG010000266.1:0-7453 GCA_049523075.1 Paraburkholderia sp. | reverse complement strand
AGGTGATCGACGTGCTGGGGTCGCGGACACCCTCGATCGTCGCGAGCCGGGTCATCACGAAACGTTCGGTTCCCGCCATGTCGCTGGCCACCACCCGCACGATGTAATCGAACGCGCCCGTCATCAGATAGCACTCCATCACCTCCTCGCAACTCAGCAGGGCGCGCTCGAAAGCAGCCAGCTTTGCCGCGGATTTTTCAATTGCGACGGATACGTAGGCTGTGACCGGGAATCCCCCCTTCTCCTGGTCCAGAAGTGACACATATTTTGTGGTGTCGGGAGCGCATCACGCAGAGGTCGACCGTCGATTCATTTGCGCGTCACTTCCTGGCAGCATGAACACCGACAGAGCCGGTTGATAACGGCGCGAGCGATGCGCAGCCGCAGGCGGTCGAAATTGGTCGGGCGGCCGCTTCCCTCTCCAATCAAAAGAGCACGTTCACCAGGATGGGCCCGCCAGCAGGCCGCGTCGCCTGGCAGAAAATATTGACAGGTTGGCAGATGCGCACGTATTCACGCGATTGCCACAAAAACTCGATCTAGCTACGCTTCGTCCAGGCTGACGCACCCGATGCTGGCCTTACCGTGTCCAAAGGGTGGATTCACTTCTCCACGGCGTTAGACGAATCCCATGACTTTCAGCAGTACCGCCTTGATCTGAAAGAAAAAGACCATGAAATTCAGCTACATGAAACTGGGTACCAAACTGATCAGTGCCTTTATGCTGGTGTGTGCCATCGGCGCCATCGTCAGTGTGTTCGGCATTCACAATATGGGTCAGATTGCTGACAACGGCGACAGAGCCTACCGTTTCGATCTGGTCGGGCTTAACCTGGTCCAGGAGGCGGACAACAACCTGCTCGATGTCAGCCGCTCGCTACGCGACGCCATTCTGGCCTCAAGTGCCGAGCAGCGTGCCGCTTTCCTTGCCGACAGCGACAAGAACCTCGCACTCGCGCGCGCGAACCTCGACAAAGCCAGACAGACGTTAGTGACCGAGCAAGGTAAGGCCGCCTTCGCCGAACTCGATCAGAGCTGGCAGGACTACGCGCAGGGCGTCAGGGAGATGCAAGCGAGGACCCGTGCAGCTTCGCTACAGGATCGCGGGGAACTGACCGACTACCTGTTCGGTGATTTACGGACGAGAGCCAACAAGGTCGACGACCTGATGGGCGCAGTGGTGAGTCTGAAGCAGGAGGCCGCGAAAAGCAGTGCCGACTCCAACCAGGCGTTGTATCAGGAAAGCCGCACGCTGATGATCGCCCTGGTCATCCTTTCTGTCCTGAGCGGCATCGCAATCGGGGCCTGGCTTACACGTGGTGCGACGCGGCAGTTGGGGACCGAGCCCGCGATTGCCGTCGACCTCGCAAAAAGCGTTGCCACTGGCGACCTGAACGTAAGGATCGACCTGCGGCCTGGCGACACGGACAGCCTGATGGCATCGCTGAAGGCCATGCGCGACGCGTTGTTGCGGGTCGTGTCAGATGTGCGCGAGAACGCCGAAGGTGTGGCGACTGCGAGTGCGCAGATCGCACAGGGCAATCTGGACCTGTCGAGCCGCACCGAAGAGCAGGCGGCGTCCCTCGAAGAGACTGCGTCCAGCATGGAAGAGCTGACAGCCACCGTCCGTCATAACACGGACAACGCGAAGCAGGCAGCCGCGCTGGCTGGCACAGCTTCGGATATCGCGCGGCGTGGCGGTGAGGTGGTCGGGCGTGTGGTTGAGACCATGCACGAGATCGCCAGCAGTTCAACCAAAATGTCGGAGATCATCACGGTGATTGAGGGCATTGCATTTCAGACCAACATCCTCGCGCTCAACGCGGCGGTCGAGGCAGCCCGTGCAGGCGAACAGGGGCGGGGGTTTGCGGTCGTGGCCGGTGAGGTGCGCACGCTTGCCCAGCGCAGCGCCACTGCTGCGAGAGAAATCAAGGATTTGATTGGCAGCTCGCTGAATCGCGTCGACGCCGGCTCGAAGCTCGTTGACGAGGCGGGCAGCACGATCAATGAGATCGTCGTGGCAGTGAAGCGCGTGACCGACATCGTGGGCGAAATCTCGTCGGCGTCAGAAGAGCAGAGCACCGGCATCGAGCAGGTGAATCAGGCGGTCAGCCAGATGGACCAGGTAACGCAGCAGAATGCCGCGCTGGTCGAAGAAGCCTCGGCGGCGGCACAGTCGATGGCCCAGCAGGCCCAGGGTCTGCGCGAAACCGTGGCGTTTTTCAAGGTCGGCGAAACGGGACCATCGGTGTCACGAGCGGTTGTCCAGCGGAGCGAACCGCGCCGTTCGGCACCGACAGTTCGCATGACCTCTCGTGCGTCATCCAGGCCAGAGACGAGGTCGGTCGTTAAAGCAGACCGGAGCACCACAGTCGCGATGGATGCCAATGATGCTGTGGACTGGCAGGCATTCTGAGTGGGCGGAAAATTGAATAATACTGACGGGGTGCTCGGCAAGATCGCCGGGATCGTGTTCACCAACACGAATCCAGTGAGCATGCTTGGCGCGCGGTCCATAGTGCTGGGTGCGTTTTTTAATGCAACCCTGCCGCACTTCACGACGTCGCAGCGCGTCGCGGTCACCCGCTCATTCCGGCAGGGCATTGAGGATGCCATGTCGCGTATGGACGATGTGCCCCTGCCCGCCGAATATCACTCAACGCTGCTCGAACTCACCAATCCCATCCTCGCCGCACTGGATCAGGAATCAGCCACGCATCGATAACGGATAGTTTCATGCGCCTGGTGCGGCCCAGATTCGGGAACTCGCCGGTGGACACAGGGACCTGCGTCCGCCCGGCCGTCACAGGCGCCCAGAGCGGCGACGCGGATCGGATGCCTGATTTTCTCTCAGGTTCTGGCATGACCCCCGAACAGCCAGAATCTTTAGCCGACCTTAACCGGTCGGTTTTTTTTGCGGCTGGACGCGCATCGCCTCAGCGCCGGAGAGCGCTGATTGAGCGAGAAGTTGGAAAGTTGGAATGGATCGTCTTTTTTTGATGCGCGCAAGCGCCGTGTTGTTTCTGCTTAACCGTCGGCGTGCGCTGCTCGAAGAAATCGCGGTCACGCCGAGCGGCAACGTTGAACTGGAGTCTAAGGGAGTCGAGTTGATTGAGCGGCTGATACTCAACGTCCGCGCAGGACGCGTCCGCGCGTTCGGGTTGGACCATCCGACGGCCGTTACGGTATTCGTCTCGGACTAACGCCTGACCTGCTGCGTCCAGGGAGGTCTTCCAGGGGACTCACCCAGATCATGAATCTGCTCCAACTGCGACGTGCTCATTTTCCGGGTTACCGACTCGTCATATAGGTAGATGCAAAATGAATTGCAACGTCCCGTTCTTCGGTCCTGTTGGCCGCGATGCGCAGACAGACGATCAAGCCGCCGAGGGCGCGCAGGTCGGATCGCGCCCTCCCGGTGACGAATCGATGGCCTCGCGTTACCGCATGCTCTACGAATCGACACCCGCCATGCTGCATTCGATCGATTCGCAAGGGCGATTGCTCCATGTGAGCGACATCTGGCTGGCGACGCTCGGCTATGCGCGCGACGAGGTGGTTGGCCGTTCTGTGACCGACTTTCTTACGCCGGAATCGCGCGAGTACGCCATACAGACGGCGATTCCTGAATTTTTTCGCGTAGGCCGGTGTGCGGGGATTGAATATCAGCTGATGTGCAAGGACGGCAACGTGATCGATGTGTCACTGTCGTCCGTCGTGCAGCGCGATGCGCCGGGCCGTCATCTCGTTTCGCTGACGGTGATGGAGGACGTGACCGAACGCAAACGCGTGCAGCGGGAACTGCTTGCCGAGCATGAGCGCCTGCGCGTGACACTCGATTCGATTGGCGACGGCGTGATTGCGGTCGATGCCGATGGTCGCGTGGATTATCTGAACCCCGTTGCGGAGAGGCTGACCGGATGGACCAGTGCGGCGGCGCGCGGCGTGCCGTCGGAAGTGGTACTCCGGATTGTGGAAGCAACGACCCGACGGCGCGTGAAAAGTCCGGCGATGCGATGCCTGAGTGGAGGGGCCTTCACCGACGCAGGCAACTACACGATTCTGCTGGGCCGCGACTGCCAGGAGTATTGCATCGAAAACTCGGCTGCACCGATCAGGAGCGCGTCCGGCGAGACGATTGGCGCCGTGCTGGTCTTTCGCGACGTCTCCGAAAAGATCCACCTGCATCGCGAAATGACCTGGCGAGCGACGCACGACCGCCTCACGGGGCTACTGAACCGGGACGAGTTCGAGCGCCGTCTGCAGCTCGCGCTCGACGGTGCGCGTGAAGGCGAGACCGGCGATGCGCTGATGTACATCGACCTCGACCGCTTCAAACTGGTCAACGACGCGGCCGGGCATGCAGCCGGAGACAGGCTGCTCAAGCATGTCGTCGGCATCATCAACCGGTTCATTCGCAGCGACGACGTATTTGCACGGCTTGGTGGCGACGAATTCGGGCTTGTCGTGAAGGACTGCGGCATCGAGGGTGCGGAGCGCGTGGCCCAGCGGATCTGCGACACGCTCGATGCATTCCGGTTTCAGGAAGGCGCGCAACATTTTCACGTCGGCGCGAGCATCGGCCTGGTGCAGGTGGACAAGCGCTGGCCAACCGCAGCGCACGTCCTGGAAGCGGCAGATAGCGCATGCTATGCGGCGAAGGCCGCCGGCAGAAATCGCGTGCATGCGTACCTGGCGACGGACGAGGTGATCGAATCTCACCGCGAAGACATGCAGTGGGTTCGCCGCCTTGAACAGGCCCTGGACAACGGGCAGTTCGCCTTGTACTGGCAGCGGATCCACGCGCTCGGTCTCGACGGCGGCGGGGTGCACGGCGAGGTCCTGTTACGGATGATCAACGATGACGGAAAGCTGATTCTTCCTGCTCTGTTCTTCGCCCCGGCCGAGCGCTTCCAGATGGCCTCGCGCATCGACCGGTGGGTGGTCCGGCAAGTGTTCGAACTCCTGACCAACCGTCGTGACAGGTGCGCTCATCTTGCCACTGTTTCGATCAACCTGTCGGGACAGTCGGTCGGTGACCGCGATTTTCACCGCTACGTACAAGAATTGATGGAGACAATGGCGATCGATGCCCGCAAGATCTGCTTCGAGGTCACGGAGACTGCCGCCATCGTCAATCTGAGCGACGCAACGCCGTTTTTCGAGTCCATGCGTGCGCGCGGCGTGCGCTTCGCGCTCGATGATTTCGGTAGCGGCGTATCGTCGTTCGGTTACCTGAGAGCGCTTCCGGTCGACTATCTGAAAATCGGCGGCCAGTTCGTCAAAGGGTTGGTGGACGATCCCGTGAACCAGGAGGCAGTCCGGTGCATCAGCGCTGTGGCCCGCATCACGGGCAAGAAGACCGTGGCCGAGTTCGTGGAGACCGAGGCGGTCGAGGGGCTGCTACGCGACATGGGCATCGACTATGCCCAGGGTTTTCTGAGACACCGCCCCGCTCCGATCGAGGGAATTTTTAACCCGGTCATTGCACCGTCGGAAATATGATCGTGATCACAAAATCGACTGCCACCGGATTTCTTCGCGCCGTCGCTGTGGCGTCGCGTCCGTGGAGGGTGTGGACGTCGGCGGCGGCTCTCTTTGGTGCCGCTGTAGCAGTGTCGCTGGCTGTGGGATACCACATCGCCGCAGAACGCACGCTTCAGCGCGAGGTAGCACTGGCGCAGGATATCGGTCAGTCCCTGGCGCGGATCATCGCTATCGCTGAACGCGACAGGCAGCAACTCGCACCGTTCGCGGGACAGTCCTGCGCCAGGGTCGTCGCAGGCCTTCCCAGCGACGAGAGGATTGTCCTGTACGTTCGCAATGTCTTTTTTGCCAGGGACAATCGTGTTTATTGCACGACCGTATCGGGACCCAGCGACGTCCCATTGAGTGCGTATATTCCGCCGTTCGGACCAGGCACCACCATAGCGATGCGTGCGGGCACACCGCTTTTCCCAAAGAGCCCAGCGATGGTCGTTTACGACCGCCTGTCCGAGAGAGCCGGAATGGGCCTCGTCGTTAGCGGCATATACATTGGCGACCTGCTCGGACGGGTGCGGGCGTCAGGGGCTCAGTCAGCGGCTATTACCGGCACCGATGGCAGCGTACTCACCAGCGATGGGCAGATTCTGGCGTCTTTCTCTCCCGGCAAGGGATGGGCGACATACGTGGCGCCTGACGCACCGTTTTCCGTTTCGGTACAAGGTGGTCCAACGTGGCGGCAACAGGATCTGGGCGATGTCGAAAACGTTGCCATGCTTGTCGGCATACTGTTCGGTCTGGCGATTGCCGCCAGCTATCTTAGCGTGTACACGCCGAGGCGGCGTCTGATCCGTCGGGTCCGTCGGGGTCTTGCGCACGGCGAATTCCGCGTAGTCTATCAGCCGATCGTCGAAGTGGCGACCGGGAAATGGGTGGGCGCCGAGGCACTCGTGCGCTGGCAGCATCCCCGCCGCGGCCTGGTGATGCCGGGCCATTTCATTGGCGAAGTGGAGCACAGCCCGGTGATCGCGGACTTGACGCAATTCGTCCTGCGGCGAGCGCTCGCGGAGCTGGGTGCCATGGATCTGCCAACCGGGTTCAGGCTCACCGTCAACCTTGCGGCATTCCATGCAGGCCTGCGCGGCTTTCCCGGCGACCTGACCGATGTCCTCTCTGCCAGTAAGACCAGACTTCAGCTTGTGTTCGAAATCACCGAACGCGGCCTGCTCGCCGGCATTGACGGCGTGAAAGACAGCTTGGCACGGCTGCGGCGCCAAGGTGTCAAATTCGCCGTCGACGACTTCGGGACAGAGAATAGCAATCTTGCCTTGCTGCAGCGGTTTCATTTCGACTACATCAAAATCGACCGGCAATTCGTCCAGGGCGTTCTCGGCAACGATCGCGCGCTGCTCGAAGGCATCACTTTCCTCGCGGCGCAAGTCGGCGCACAGGTTGTCGCCGAAGGCGTCGAAGAGCGCGCACAGCAGGATGCGCTGGACACGATAGGCGTGCCCCTTGCGCAGGGCTTCCTGTTTGCGAAGCCACAACGCGCCACAGAATTCGCACAAGGCTATGCGACGTCCGCCGGGCGTTCCGCTTCACGTGTATTCCATCGGCAGGGTCAGTTGGCGACGTTGGGTTCATGGCAGTCGGGTTAATTCCTGCATCGTGCCCGGCGGGTGGATTCTTCTGGTGCAGGCCGGCAGGTGGGTGTGTCGACTCGTGAGGTCCTTTCCGTACACAGCGCGTGAAAACGAAACCGGCTCGCCCGACGAATAGTGGGCCGCCGTCGCTTTGCCAAATGGCGACTCGTCGCTCATCAGGAGACGTTCGCCATGCAACCGCGAAGGACCGTTCCTGTTTAGGGTTGTAGGACGCCTGCCCTGATCCGTCGGCACGTCAACTCGCCCAGACGCCAGCGGGCAGGCGTCCTACAAGCCCCAAGGGAGGAAACCGCGGAGTGCTCCGA
>JBEKNG010000265.1:0-7469 GCA_049523075.1 Paraburkholderia sp. | reverse complement strand
GCTCGCCGCGCTCGCCGCTCGAGCCGATGCACCGGACGGCACGGATCCCGTGCTGATCGTAGTGCCGGCCGATCACCTGATTGCTGACAACGGCGCGTTCGTCGCCGCGCTTGCGCAAGCGGTATCGCATGCCGCGCAGGGCGCGATCGTGACGCTTGGCGTGCCGCCCGAGCAGCCGGAAACGGGCTATGGCTACATCCGTATCGGCGCGCCGGTCGGATTGAATGGGGCGCGCTCGATCGATGGCTTCGTCGAAAAGCCGGATCGGGAACTGGCCGGGCGCTATGTCGCCAGCGGCGAATACTGGTGGAATAGCGGCATGTTCGTGGTGCGCGCTTCGGTGTGGCTCGCTGCCATCGCGCGTTGCCGTCCCATGATTGCATCGGTGTGTGAGGAGTCGTTTGCGCGGGCGTCGTTCGACAGCACCGGCGCACGTCGCCTCGATCGCGCGGCCTTCGCCGCCTGTCCCTCTGATTCGATCGACTACGCGGTGATGGAACAGATCGGTTCTGAGGCGCGCCTGCCGGGCGTCGTCGTGCCGCTCGTCGCAGGGTGGTCCGATGTCGGGGCGTGGGACGCGGTGTGGCAGGCGTCCGAAAAGGACGCCGAGGGCAATGTTGCGCGTGGCCGCGTGCTGTTCGAAGGCTCGAGCGACAGCTTCGCGCATTCGGACGGCCGACTGGTCGCCTGCGTTGGCGTAACCGGCGTGGTGGTGATCGAGACAGCCGACGCGGTGCTGGTGGCCGCGAAGGATCGCGTGCAGGAAGTGCGCTCGATTGTCAGCCGTCTGAAGGCGGAGCGTGGTGCGGAAATCCATGAGCACCGCAAGGTCCAGCGTCCATGGGGTTGCTACGACTCGATCGACCGCGGCGAGCGCTTCCAGGTCAAACGCATCGTCGTGAAGCCGGGCGGCCGGCTTTCCTTGCAGATGCATCATCATCGCGCCGAACACTGGGTGGTGGTGCGCGGCACGGCACGCGTCACGCGCGGTGACGAAAGTTTCCTGCTGTCGGAGAACGAGTCGACCTACATTCCGCTCGGCGTCACGCACCGGCTCGAGAATCCGGGCAAGACGCCGTTGGAAATCATCGAGGTGCAATCGGGCAGTTATCTCGGCGAGGACGATATCGTGCGCTTCGACGACCAATACGGCCGGGCGCAGGAGAGTGGCAGTAAGCGCGAGGGTGCTGCCAGTCAGTGAGTCGGCTGCGGCCGCCGGCGTGGCCGGTGCGAGGCCGCATCGGTCCCTTGGACCCATTGGCGCCATTTCGCCCTACGGGCCCGTCTGGCGGGTTCGACGAGCGCCGCTTCCGCCGTGCCCAGGCCGCTTTGCCACCGGCGTAGTGGTGATTTCCACTGGCGGTGGCGAGCACATGCATGCGATGACGGCCAACGCGTTCATCCCCGGTTCGATAAAACAGCGCCGATTTCGGCGGGCGCTACGCATCAGTAGCGATGGACCGCCTCCAGGCGCGCGACGACAACCGAATAACCCGGGTTGCCACGTGGGCCGGACGCGGTGCTACTCGCGCTGGATTTTGCAACACTGGATCCAGGTGTTGCAGATTCGCGAATCGTCGCCGTTGCGTGCGTCGTCGTACGATGCAATTTGCGGGCCTCGCGCACGCTTATCACGCAAGCTTGCGGCTCGTGACCGGGCCGCGCGTTACATGAACGAAACAATTCTTCAGAGGGATAACCCTGTCAGGACGTTTCCCAACTGGCGCATCTGAATTGAAGCAAGCAACGTATCGATTAATACCAAAAATAACAACACAAAACGACACACGAGGGCCGCTTGACTAACAGGCTACGCGGGGGGGATCACCCGCTTCGGGGAGAGTGTCATGGAACAGGGAAACAAGGATCGTTCGTTGGTCAGCAAGGTCATGGACGGGCTCGTCACGGGCATCGTCGAAGAAAAATATGGCGCTGTGCTGCCACCGCAGGATGTGCTGTCCAAAGAGTTCGATGTCAGTCGAACGGTAATGCGTGAAGCGCTGTCAATGCTGCTTGCGCGCGATATGCTCGATGTGCGGCCGAAGATAGGCACGCGCATCAGGCCGATGCGCGACTGGCGGATGATCGATGAGGACGTCGTGAACTGGCGCTTCCGTGCGAAGCCCGATCCGATTTTCCTGCGCGACGTCATCGAGTTCCGCATTCTGATCGAGCCGCGTGCGTGCGCGCACGCGGCAGCGCGCGGCAGCGCGGCGGACATCGCGGGGATTCGCGATGCCTACGACGCGTTCCGCACGATCCGGCCGGGCGAGCCCGGCTATCAGGCCGCCGACGAGCTGTTGCATACGCGCATCGTGGTGGCGAGCGGCAATCAGTTCTTCCAGCAGATGGCGGCGATCATCCGCGGCGCACTGGCGGCGGTCAATCCGATCGTGCTGAACAAGGAGGGTGCCTGGGAGTCCGTGGTGGCGAACCACGGGCGCGTGGTGGAAGCGATCGAGCGGCGCGATCCGAAGGCCGCGGAAGCGGCTTCGCTCGCGTTGATCGACTACACCGCAGAGGAGATTGGCAACATGTTTTCGGTCGAGCGGCCCGTTGACGGGTGATGGGGTTTACACGGCGCGTAGGCGTGCGGGGCCGCTGGCGGGAAGGGTGAGGCGGGGATCGTAGAGGCAGGACACACGACGGGTGGGTCGACCTGAGCGACAATGCTGTCTGGTCTCAACCGCACCGGAACTCGAACGCCCAATGAACACCCTCTTAGAAGGAGCGCCCGCAGCGGGCGCCACGGACATTGCGCCGGCAACGAAGCCGCTGGACGAGGTCCCCACGGGTAACGCCGCCCTGATTCGCTGGGGCATTGTCGGCTCGGGCCGGATTGCCCGCCGCTTCGCGCAGGGTCTCGCGCATGTGCCGGCCGCACAACTCACGGCGCTCTGGTCGCGCCGTCCCGAGCCCACCGCAGCCTTCGCCGAGGAATACGGCGGCACCGCTTGCGCCAGTTTCGAGGCGATGCTCACAAGCGGCATCGACGCGCTCTACATCGCCACATTGCAGGACAGCCACGTCGACTACGCAATCGCCGCGCTTGAAGCGGGCCTCCATGTGCTGTGCGAAAAGCCGGCCACCATCAACGCGGCGCAACTCGAACGCGTCGTCGCGGCGGCCCGCAAGGCACAACGGCTCTTCATGGAAGCGATGAAGCCGCCGTTCTATCCGCTCTACCAGGCGCTGCGCGCTCATCTGGCCGTCGACCCGGTCGGCGACATCGGTCTCGTGCGAGCCGGTTGTTCGGCCGCGAACGTGCCGCCCGACCATCCTTCGTTTTCCTTCGAGCACGCCGGCGGGGCGCTGCTCGACATCGGCATCTACGAGATGTTTCTGGCGGTCGACTGGCTCGGCGCGCCGCTCGAAGTGCAGACGCTGGGACGGCTCGGGCCAACCGGCGTCGATACCTTCGCGAGTCTCAACAGCCAGCATGAGCGCGGCATCGCGCAATTGTTCTGCGGGCTCGATCTGTGCGGCAAGGGTGACGCGCTGTTGCTTGCGCCCGGCGGTCACGTGACGATTCACGAGAACTGGTGGAACCCGGCGCGCGCGACGATCCGTTATGGCGACGGCCGCGTCGTTGAACTGGATGTGCCGTTCGAAGGCGGCGGCCTCAACTATGAGACCGCGCATTTCTGCGAGCTGATCCGCGCGGGCCAACTGGAGAGTCCGGTGATGCCCCATGCCAGGTCGTTACAGATGATCGCGATGGCCGATGCGGCGCGCGCCGCGCTCGGGCTTCGGTTCGCGGGGGAGTGAGCGGGCGGCGGCATGGCGCAGCCGCGACGCGGTGCGCGCAGCGATGGGTAGAGATACGCCTCATGGCGCCGCCACGTTTACCGCAGCCCGCAGTGGTACGATTTGCGTCGGCATGGCGCAGAGGCGCCGCCAAAAGCTTTCGATTACCTTCCGCAGGAGCTGTCCTCGATGCGCATGCTTGGAAAATTGTGGCGCGACAACAAGAGTCTCGTCGCCTTTCTTGTCCTGATGGTGCTGTTCCGCAGCGCGATTGCCGACTGGAACGTGGTGCCGAGTGGTTCGATGCTGCCGACCATTCGTGAAGGCGACCGCATCTTTGTCGACAAGATGGCCTACGATCTGCGCGTGCCGCTCACGCATATCGCGATCGCGCATTTGCATGACCCGCAGCGCGGTGACATCGTCACGATCGAATCGTCGGCTGCCCACGAACTGCTCGTCAAGCGGCTGATCGGCGTGCCCGGCGACAGCGTCGCGATGCGTGACAACGTGCTATATGTGAATGGCGTGCGCGCCGACTATCGGCCGCTGAAGTTCGCTCCGTTGCCGGGCGACGTATCTTCGCCGGCGGACTATCTGACTGAGCGTTTCGACGGCGTGACGCATACGGTGCGGCTCTCGCCCGACTCGCCGAGCCCGCGCAATTCGTTTGGGCCGGTGATCGTGCCGCCGGGCCAATACCTGATGCTTGGCGACAATCGCGACAACAGCGCGGATTCGCGCTATTTCGGCTTCTTCCCCCGTGGGGAGTTGATGGGCCGCACGCGCCGCGTGGCTTTCTCGCTCGACCCTGACCATTACTATGAGCCGCGCTTTAGCCGCTTCGGTGCGCGGCTCGATGCGTCCCCGCTCGCTTCACGCTAAGCAGGCGGCGTGGTAGTGTGCGCGACCTGCGTGACCCGGCCGGCTTCGGTGGCTTGCCTCGCGCGGGCGGCCGGGCCGGTTCAGTGCCGCGTGGGCAGCGCGAGACGCTGCTCGTACCAGTGCTGCACCCACTCGAGCACCTGGCAGAGGACCCAGTAAATCGCGGCGGCCGCGAGGTAAAGCGGCAGCGGCTGATAGGTCGACGCAATCACTTCCTGGGCACTTCTCAGCAACTCGGTCACCGTTATCACCGAGACCAGCGAGGTGTCCTTGATCAGGCTGATCAGACTGTTCGACAGGCTCGGCACGGCGATCCGCAGCGCCTGTGGCGCAATCACATGACGCAGGGTCTGGCGCCGCGACAGGCCAAGGCTAAACGCAGCGAGCCACTGGCCGCTCGGAATGCCGAGGATTGCGCCGCGCATGCTCTCGGACAGGTAGGCGGCCACATTGGCTGACAGTGCGATCACGCCTGCGGGCGTCGGATCGAGCGAGATGCCGAGGCTCGGTAAGCCGTAATAGATCACGAAGATCTGCACCAGCAGCGGCGTGCCGCGCATCAGGCTCACATAGACCCGCGCGATCCAGTTCAACACCCGGTTGTGGCTGATCCCCATCACGGCGAGCACGCTGGCGGCCAGCAGTCCGAAGATCATCGACAGGACCGCGAACTTGACCGTCAGGACGGCGCCCTGAGCGAGTACCGGGAGCGATTGGACGAGCAGGGAAGTGGTGGACATGAGCGGTGAGTGTTGTGTGCAGCAAAGCGCACATCATAAACGGGTGATGGGGCGGGGATGTATACGCACGCTCGCGAAGGCGGTGCGCATTTGGCGTCCTGATAAACAAAAAGGCGGCATCGCCAGGATGCCGCCGTTTGTTCCGCGTTGAGTCTTGCAGCCGGCGCAATCAGTTCGTGACGGGCTTGGTCACGTCGATGCCGAACCACTTGTCGGAGATCTTCGCGAAGGTGCCGTCCGCTTCGAGCTGGGTCATCGCGTCGTCAATCGCCTTGGCGAACTTCGGATTGCCCTTCTTGAACGGAATGCCCGACGGTGTGGCGGTTCCGACCAGCGCACCCGTGCGCAGCGGCAACGGGGAGGTTTTCAGCAGGTAGGCGAGCATCAGGCGGTCGTTGAGTGCTGCATCGAGACGCCCGGCGGCCAGATCGGCCAGATACTCAGGCGCGCCCGGATAGGTTTTGACGTCGATGCCCGGCACCGACTTCGCCATGTCCATGTAGTTCGTGCCCAGACCGACGCCGAGCTTCTTGCCCTTCAGATCCTCCAGCGATTTGAACTGGCGCGTATCGTCTTTACGCTGGATCAGTTGCGCCGCCGAGAAGGTATAGCCGGGCGAGAAGTCGAGCGCCTGCTTGCGGGCGTCGGTGATGCCGACCTGGTTGACAATCACATCGAACTTGCCGGCCTGCAGGCCCGCGATGATGCCGCTCCATTCCGTCGTGACGAACTCGGGCTTCACGCCGAGCTTCGCGGCGACGGCCTTGGCGATGTCCACGTCGAAGCCGATCAGTTCGCCCGACGGCGCCTTCGAGTCGAACGGCGGGAAGGTGCCTTCGAGGCCGATGCGTAGCGTGCCGCGTTGCTTGACCTGGTCGAACAGGTCGTCCGCGCGGGCCGTTGCGGCGGTGAACGAGGCGCCAATCAGGGCGGCCACCAGAATGTTTTTCAGCAAGCCGAACTTCATCGTGTTCCTTTATTCGTGTTTGTTGCCCATGAGGGCGCTAGAACAGCGGAAAGGATAGCAAAGCAGACTATTAATACTTAAATATTATTTGTTTATGCCTATATAACCCGGTCTGACCCTTGCGCGGCCTTGCGCGTTGTCAGCGCCTCAGTTCAAGCGAGCGCCTGCGCACATTCTGCCACCAGCGCGGGGCCGCGGTAGATGAAGCCCGTGTAGAGCTGCACCAGGGCCGCGCCCGCTGCGAGCTTGGCGCGTGCGTCCTCGCCAGAGAAGATGCCGCCGACGCCGATGATCGGCACGGCGTCGCCGACCTCTGCGCGCAGCTTGCGGATCACTGCGTTGGATGCATCGAACACCGGCTTGCCCGACAGGCCGCCGGTTTCCTCGGCATGCGGCAGGCCCGTCACCGCGGTGCGCGAGAGCGTCGTATTGGTGGCGATCACGCCTTCGACGCGGTGGCGCAGCAGCGTACCGGCGATCGATTTGATCTGCTCGTCGTCGAGGTCCGGGGCGATTTTCAGGGCGAGCGGCACCAGCTTGCCGTGCAGGTCGGCGAGACGCTGCTGCTTGTCTTTGAGCGCAGCGAGCAGGGCGTCGAGTTCGCCCGCGCCTTGCAACTGGCGCAAGTTCTTGGTATTCGGCGACGAGATGTTGACGGTCACATAGCTTGCGAACGGATAGACGCGCTCGAGACAGTACAGATAGTCTTCGGCGGCGCGCTCAATCGGCGTGTCGGCGTTCTTGCCAATGTTCAGGCCGAGCGTGCCGCGATAGCGCGCAGCCTGCACGTTCTTCACGAACTGGTCGACCCCGGCGTTGTTAAAGCCCATCCGGTTGATCACGGCGTTGGCCTGCGGCAGCCGGAACATGCGCGGGCGCGGATTGCCCGGCTGCGCGCGCGGCGTGACCGTGCCAACCTCGATAAAGCCGAAACCGAGTGCGGCCAGCCCGTCGATACAGGCGCCGTCCTTGTCCAGCCCGGCGGCGAGTCCCACCGGATTGCGGAAGGTGAGCCCCATCACGGTGCGCGGCGCATCGGGCACGTGCGGCGCGAGCGCACCCGCAATGCCGGTGCGGCCGGCCGCGCCGAGCAGGCGTAAGGTCAGATGGTGGGCGTCTTCCGCGTCCAT
>JBEKNG010000264.1:0-7486 GCA_049523075.1 Paraburkholderia sp. | reverse complement strand
CTCGGCCAACGGAGCGCTGGCCCTTACCGCCAGCGGCGGTGACCTGAACCTGTCGGGCGGTACGGTGACGGCGGGCGGCGCGCTGGACACGCGCGCTTCCGGGACGCTCACGAACGACGGCGGGGTACTGTCCTCGGGCGGTCCGCAGACCGTCACGGTGGGCGCACTGTCCAACCGTAACGGGCAGATTGTCTCGGACAGTACGCTCAACGTCGCGGCAACAAGTGACTTGCAGAACCAGGGCGGCGCGCTGCAGGCAGCGGGCGCGCTCTCCGTCATTGCCGCCTCACTCGACAATTCGGGTGGTCACATTGCGGCGCTTGGCGCAGATGGCCTGACGCTGGCGACGGCTGGTCTGCTGAACAATGGCGCGGGTGGGACCATCGGCGGCAATGGCAATGTGACCGTGCAGGCTGGACAGATCGCGAATGTGGGTTCGATCACGGCGGTGCAGTCGCTGATCGCCAGTGCAGTGCAGACGCTGTTCAATGACGGCACGCTGGCGGCGAACAGCAATGTCACGCTGTCCGCAGGTTCGACGCTGACGAACGCGAACACCGTCGCAGCGGGTCATCTTGCAACACTCTCCGCTGCGACATTCGACAACAGCCACGGCAACCTCAGTGCAGACCAGCTCGCGCTGAATGCTGCGAACCTCGTTAACCACGGCGGAAGCATCACGCAGACCGGCACAGGCGCGACGACCCTTGATGTAACCGGCACGCTCGACAATTCGGGCGGCACGCTCCAGAGCAACAGCGACGGCCTGGCGCTCGGTCCTGCTGCGCTGGTGAATGATGACGGCAGGATTGCCAGTTCCGGCACCGGCACGCGGTCGATAATTGGGAGCATGCTTTCAAACAAGGGCGGCACGATTGCGACGAATGGCGCGCTCGATGTCCGTTCGGGTACCGTATCGAACTGGGGCGGCACGCTGGCCGCACAGACGGGTGCGACGCTCCATGTCGCCTCGCTGGATAACAGCGCGGGCGGGTATGTGGGCGCGCGGACTGTTTCGATGTTGGGCACGGGTGCACTGAACAACGCGGGCGGTACCATTCAGGCGGACGACAAGCTGTCTGTCTCCGCGCAGTCGGTTGCCAATGATGGCGGTTCCATCGCGAACGGTGGCACCGGCACGACGACGGTTGCCGCAAGTGGCGCGATCACGAATACGGCCAATGGCCTGATTGGTGGCAACGGCGACGTGTCGGTATCGGGTGGCAGCATCGGCAACGCGGGCGGTACGGTCACAGCGGGCGGCGCGGCCACAGTGCAGTCTGGCAGCACGCTTGATAACCGGGCGGGCCTGATCCAGGGCAGCGGCAATGTCTCGGCGTCCGCGCAGGGTGCTATCGACAACACGGGCGGACAGATCGAGGCGGATGCGACGGTAAGCAACGCTGCGGCAACACTGGCCGTCTCGGGCACATCGCTCGACAACACGAACGGTCGCATCGCGAACACCGGCTCGGGTGCGACGACGGTCAGTGCTGCCACCATCACGAATAGCAATACAGGCGGCGTCGCGGGCGCAGGCACCATCGGTGGCAATGGCGACCTGGCCGTGAACGCGGACACGCTGTCGAACACGAACGGCGCGCAGCTCGTGTCGGGCCATGACCTGATGCTGAATATCGCCCAGCTTGCAGACAACACCAACGCAACCCTGTCAGGCGCGAACAATGTCACGCTGAACGGTCCCAACGCAGGGGTCATCAATGTGGGCGGCTCGATCCACGGTGACGGCGCAATAGCGCTGAACACGGCCTCGCTCGACAACACCTCGGGCCGCATCGGCAACGACGCGGGCAGCGGCGGCTCCATTTCGGTGAACACCGGCACGCTCGCGAACCAGAACGGCGCGATTGGCAGCGACCAGAACCTGAATGTCACGACGAACCAGCTTACGGGTGATGGCAGGATCATTGCCGGGAGCGATGGTGCGGTCACGGTCAACGGTGACTACACGCTCGACGGCAGCAACCAGATTCAGGCTAACCACGACCTGACGTTTACGACTGCGGGCAGCTTCACGAACCAGGGCACGCTCGGCGCGGTGAACGCATTGACGGTCAACGCGGCGAACGTGGATAACCGGGCAGGCGCGGACCTGAACTCGTCAAACACGACGGTCAATGCGGCGAACGCGATCACCAACGAAGGTCGCATCGAAGGCGATACCGTTGCGACAAACAGCGGGTCGCTGGTCAACACGGCAGCAATCATCGGCAACACGGTTACGCTGAACGCCAGCCAGTCTATCGCTAACACCGGCGCTGCCGCTGTGATGGCCGCTGCTTCACAACTGAACCTGTATTCGCCTGGCGATATCTCCAACACGGGCGGCGCGAACCTTTTCAGCCTGGGCGACATCAACATCGCGGCGGACGCCACCCGCGATGTGAACGGACTGCTCACCAACCGCAGCAACTCCGTCACCAACGACCAGTCCACCATCGAGGCGCAGGGCAATATCGAGATCGCCACGCAGACGCTGACCAACACGCGGCCCGCGCCGACGGTCGAGACGGTGACCACCGATGTTCAAACCGAACATCAGACCAAGCGTGACAAGTACATGGCCTGTACGCCGACGAACGGCGACAAAGGATACTGCACGCAGGAAATGTGGGACAACGGTTACAAGAATCCGCTGAACTCGACGCTCAGCGCCGCTGATGTGGTTTCAACCTCCAGCGGACCGAACGCCGTGGATCGTGTGCTTGTCGTGAACGTCAACGGCCAGCCGCAGACGATCTACTACAACACGCTGACTACTAACGCTGACGGCACGATCTCGGTCAGCTATTGGGACGACTACGATCCGCACGTCAACTACGACCCCGCAACGGAATATCCTGGTGACAACCAGGCGCACCACCATTACCAGCGGATTGAAGCTGCGCGTGACACGACTACCACCACGCAGCAGGATCAGGTAACCGGCCCGCAGGCGCAGCAGGCGCAGATCATGGCGGGCGGCAACATGGTGCTCGCCAACGTTGGCACGCTGCACAACGCGTACAGCGCCATTGGTGCGGGCGGCTCCATCCAGATCGGCAGCGCCGACGCGACCGGCGATGTTGCGAGCGGAAACTATGGTGGCACGCTCGTCAATAACATCGGCCAGACGCTCTACCAGTACCAGAAGCAGGACATCGTTTCGACCTACGCGTGGAACGAGGACATCAACCACTGCGCCGTGCGAATGGGCATCGCGTAGTCTTTTAGGAGAATGAAGGAAATGTTGAATATACGGACCCAGTGGAACGCGCAAGCGCGCAAGGGTGCGACTGCGGCGGCGGTCGTTCTGCTCATGTCGCTGGCTGCTTGCGGAGGCAATATCAATAGCACGGCATCGGGCGAAAACCCTGGTGCGTCAACCGGTGGGGCTGGCAATGACGCAGCCTCCACACCCCCGACCCGGTCAACAAACGCGAGCTTCTTCGACGGCATCTTCCTGAAAGACTCGGGCACGGGCTATTACCAGTTCGATGCGAATTTTCAGGGCGGCAAGGTGAAAGGCACGGCCAAAACTGCGTTCTACGTGAACACCGACGGCGACAGCAACTTCAGTACAACGTCGAGCCCGGTTGCAGGCACTTTCAGCCAGCAGTACGTGTCGCAGGCCTACATAACCTCGGAAGGTGCATTTACATCGCAAAGCACGCCATACACCGACATCGGAACAAACTCGAAGATATTCTCGAAGCTGCCGCAGGGATACGAACTCGGCATGCAGGGCATGTCGTCACCGCTATATCAGGTGACGGTTAACGCGCAGGACGTCTCGGGTCAGCCTGTCTCGCAGGTCGTCTACAAGGACGAAGGCCCGGCAACGAACGGACTGTACTCTCTGCTTTCCAATGACAACACGCCTATGCCGCAGGGATCAACGATCTACCAGACGCCGTATTCGGTACTAACCACGCACCTGTGGGTTAACCTTACAACTGCGATGAGCGGATCTGGGTCACTGGAACAGATTCAGACCGCAAACGGGGGCACGATCCAGTCACTGGGTGGGTATCGCTATCTCCAGCCGACGCCCGACAGCGCGACCTATGTCGAATACAACGGCGTGATCTACTACGGCGAACTGCTGAATGCGGGCGATGTCCACGACATCGATCCGGCTGCCTACAACCGGGCGGCGGCGGAATTCATTGCTCAACACGAAGCGGCTGTCCTCGGGCAGTGACGTGACATAAGGGTGGCGTGCACCGCAGAGGGAATGGAAGTTTGAGGGCGCGAGGGGAAAGAAATTTCCCCCGCACGCCGCCCGGAAGGCCTTATACGGCAGGGCTCTTAATCACAGGGTGTGATTTGTCCACAGCCTTGCGAACAATTCTGTGGAGAACGTCTCTCTACCAGACGCCCCGCATTATTCCGGCAACACCGCCACCGACGCCTCACTCGTCAGCAACAGGAACGTCAACGTTTCCTGCAGATACAACCGCACCACCTGATCCGTATGACTCAGATAGCCAATGGACAGATCCTGTCCAATATGCAGATCAAAGTCCCCACCACGTGTGGACAGCACGCTGCCGCCATCGATAGCCGGCGCCCAAATAATCTCTCCGTTCACCAGCCGCTTGAGATGCGCAAGCACTGGGTAGCCCTGATCGCTCGCTTCGCTAACCGCCGTATAAGCATCGGCCCCCAACAACACCGAATAAGGACCATCAACTCCCGCAAGCCGCAACTGCTCAAGCGCCTTGGCAATCACAGCCGGGTAGCCGCTCACCTCCGCCGGCAAGCTCAGCTTGGGATTCGACGACCCTTCCCGAATGCCAACAATATTAGCCGCCTTATAGCCATCGAAAATCGCGCGGTCTTCGGCATACGCGAGTTGTTGCGCGGCGTCTTTCGCCGGCTGCCAGTCTGAATCCTCCGCGCCGCGTTCCACATCGTCGATGTCTTCGCGTTTCAATTCAAACGGCACCCGCAGTTCCACCAGCGCCTTCACCTCGCGTTGACGCGCACTGATGCCAGCCTGCGGCGGCGTAATGGCCGACTGATGACCCGTGCCCACGGCAGACAGGCTCGCACCGCCCGGCCCTTGCAGATCGACCACGCGGCGGCCAGCCACAGAACGCTTGAAAGTCCGCGCGACTTCTTCCTCGATCTGGGCCCAGGCGGCCGCGGATATGGGGGCGAGTTCGCGATGCAGGTTATTCATATTGAGGTGCTCCTTTGAGAGAGCCGATGTTCAGCGACCCATCGCTGAGGGGCTCGGCAGACGGTAGGGATTCGGGGGCGTTGGCGTCGTTCGCAACCGCGGAGGGGTTGCGGTCAGCCAGCGCGTCAAGCAGCGGCGCCGAAGGCACAAAAAACAGGCCGCCCGTCACCGCGTGGCTGTAATCGAGCAGCCGGTCGTAGTTGCCTGGAGGCCGGCCGACGAACATGTTTTCCAGCATCTGTTCGATCGGTGCAGGCGAGCGCGCATAGCCGATGAAGTACGTGCCGAACTCGCCGAAGCCAGGCCGGCCGAACGGCATGTTGTCGCGCAGGATTTTGACCTCTTCGCCGTTCTCATCGAGCGTCGTGAGTGAACTGTGTGAGTTGGTAGGCTTCACCGCTTCGTCCAGTTCGATATCGGCGAGTTTGGTGCGGCCGATAATGCGCTCCTGCGTTTCCACCGAGAGCGCATTCCAGCCAGTCATATCGTGCAGATACTTCTGCGTGAGCACGTAGCTTCCGCCAGCAAACTCGGGATCTTCCTCGCCGACCACGGTGAACACGACAGCTTCGCTGCCGGTCGGATTCTCGGTGCCGTCAACGAAGCCGATCATGGCGCGCTGATCGAAATTACGAAAGCCATGGACCTCATCGACCGTGGTCACGGCGGTGGCGAGCCGGCCCATCAGTTGTGAGGCCAGCTCAAAGCACAGGTCCATCTGATTGGCGCGGATGTGCAGCAGGATGTCGCCAGGCGTCGCCACGGCAAGCCGCTCACCGGAGCCGAATTCGCGGAACGGGTGCAGACCGGCCGGGCGCGGCGCGCCGAACAGCGTGTCCCATGCCTCTGAGCCGAACCCGCATACACAAGAAAGTCCGCCCGCCGGCACGCGCTTGCCGACTGAGCGCACCAAGGCAGCAATATCGCCACACCAGGCGCGCACGGCTTCACGACTGGCGGAGTCGGGGTTGACGGTCGCGACAATGAAGATTGCACTGGGAGTTACCTGCACGGACACGGCTTGCGGTTCGTGAGTGACAGCAGCAGGGATCGGAGTATCGGACATCGATTCGGCCTTTCAGGGCTGACAGGTCAAGGAGAGGTGGCAGAGAACGCGCTCGGCGACAGCATATATCACCCGAGGCGCCGTAAAACGCCAAGGGTAGCAGGGAGTGGGATTTAATGCGTGACAGATCCAGGCGCTGAAGCTGACCGAATCCTTGCGGAAAACTTTCAGGCCGTGTTCGGTGGTTGTGTGATGGATGCGCGGCGGGGGACGCCGATCGCAAATCCGGCCGGCCCCCGTGCGTTGATCTAAGCCTGGTTCTATGCGCTTCTGGTTCTTAGTGCCCAGTTCAGGCGTTTTTGCATACTGGCGTTCGGATGGGCGAGGCGATCGGCGAGTTGCGCCACCGCGCCTTCCAGTTGCGCCAGTGTTTGGGACTCGCCGTGATGAGCCGTCACGCTAGACACACTGCCCGCGCTTTCGAACCTCTCGTCGGCGGATGATGCAGCGGCTCCGTTATAGCGGGCAATCATGGCATCGAGCCGCGCGAGAATCGACGCGGCATGTGCGGCACCGGCATCCCTCGACGCGGGATCGTTATCTGCCAGCGTTGCCGCAGCATCTGTATCTTCCGGGCGGCTCAGCACGCGGGCCCAGTGCAGACAACTCAGCAACGAGCCGGTCGCGAGTTCGACACCTGGATTCCAGACGAACACTCGCTGGGTTTGCAAAGGCCGCAATGCAACGCGCAGGTCATGCCAGCTTCGATCCAGCGTGCGCATTGCCGCGCTTGCCGCGGCGGCGTCTGGCCGGCCACGGGTTTCCGTGGCGAGCCGCACCATTTGTCTGAGCGCCGCGAGCACGGCGGCGATCCGTGCCTCGACATGGCGCGTGGCCGCGAGCGGCATCATCAGGATCGCCACGGCAAACGAGACGATGCAGCCCACCATCACTTCCTCGATGCGCAACTGGACGAGCGGCCCCATCGCGAAGCCCAGTTGTCCATAGACGAGGCCGACCAGCACCGTGATAAAGAACACTCCCGGCGCATACGCATTCAGGATGTAGTAGGCCCAGCCGAACACGCACACCATCATGGCCGCGATCATCAGCAGCGGCGCGTCGTGCAACGAGGTTGCCAGCAGCATGCTGGCAAGCGCGCCGGCGAGGGTTCCAGCCAGCCGTTGCGCGCCACGATAGATGGTGTCGGCACGCGAGCGGGTACCGAGAAACACGACGAAGGTGGTGGTGACCGCCCAGAACCAGCGCTCCGGCGACAGCGAGTGACCGAT
>JBEKNG010000263.1:0-7487 GCA_049523075.1 Paraburkholderia sp. | reverse complement strand
ATGTCGGTCATCTACCGAATACCTGATCAATCGGGGCGCGACGACAACTCGAAGATATAGCGTCGCTGTGGTGAGCTTTGGTCAGAGCGAGACATTAGCGCTGCTTGCAATCGGCCGACCAGGGAAGCGGAAATGCGCAAGGATGCGAGATGAACAGAAGAAAGAGGTTGACCTTTTGGGGTGCTGACGATAACGACGACAGCCTTCCGCGCGCTGTCATGGATGGTCGGAAGACTGTCACTGCCGACACGGTAGCGGAATATTACAAGCCGTACGGCGAATACGGTGACGGCAGTTATGCACCAGGCGACATCATCGAAGTCTACGATTTGAAACAGCGGCTTCGCTGCATCATTAAGGCAACCAAGGTATACACGGTCGAATTCGGAGACATTCCGGAAGAAGTCTGGCGTGGCGAAACATTCTCCAGCGCTGAGGAATTCCGGGAGGTCCATATCCGGTGCATGCCGCACGTAGACCTGCATGACCATTTTGAACTGGTTACTCTGCATTTTGAATTGGTCGAGGTCATCGCGCGCGAAATCGCTGCCTAAGGCCACGCGTGCGTCGCTATACGTTACCCGGTGGTACCCAGCAGACGGGGCCGTGGGTCTCGACTTCTGAGCGTCCGCTTCCGTTCTGGCTGAAGGGGCGCAGCGGGCGCTTCCCGATGCATACTCTACTTCCACTGACATCTACTTCCGATTGAATCCCATGCGCGAACGTCCTTCGGCCAGGCTACTGATCACCACTCAAAAGCGACGAGTGCTGCTGTTCCGGTTCGTGCACAGGACTGGCGTGCTAGCGGGCAAGGTCTACTGGGCAACGCCGGGCGGCGCTGTCGAGCATGGCGAGACGTTCGCGGACGCTGCGATACGAGAGCTCCGCGAAGAAACAGGCATTCGAGAGGCGCGGGTGTCTACGCCGGTCGGCCGGCGCGAAGTTCCCTTGCTGTTGCCAGATGGCGAGCATGTGCTCGCAATCGAACAGTATTTCGTCGTGAACACGGACACGGAATCCGTTTCACGTGACGGCTGGACTGCGGAAGAGATGGAAGTAATGGCGGATCACCAATGGTGGAGCCGGGAGGAACTGTCCAGCACCACCGAGACTATCTATCCGGAAGGGCTGATCGAGATGCTAGATGAGGCAGGGGTTTTCGGCGCTGAGCGGGCGCTTTGAAGCAAAACGAGGGACCGAAATGGGTGGCATGAGCCCGACACGTGGATCAGCACGCGGTCACTTTCAGCCGTTCGACATCGATGCGTAAATTATCGAGTCTCACCGCCAGTGCGTCGGCATTGCTTCGCTGCGTGACCTCTCCGGCCTGCGTGTCAGCGCGAGCAATCGGTTCGTGGTGCGAGACGTGATAGAACGTCTCCATCACCATCGGAATTTTCTGCGTGTAACGCTCGAGCGACAGCGGATCCGGAATCATGATGTCGAAGCGATCAACCATCGCGATCGTGCCCGTCGCCGTCTTCTCCCGAATCGCCGCCATGGCCTTCGCCTTCAGGTCGCGGAACTCGTAATAGCGCGTCATGCTCTTTAGCCAGCCGCCGCCCGATGTGACCGGCACCGATACCGCCAGTGCCTTGGGCCGGTCGCTGTATGCGGCCGCGAGCGCCGCCACGCCGCCACCGAAACTCGTTCCGTAAAGTCCGACCTGCTCCGGATCGACTCGGCCGCTACCGGCCAGATCTTCGAGTGCGTGTACCGTGTCCTCGACCTGCTCGTCCGGCACGAGACGCCCGACCTGCCCGCCGGTGCCACCGAAGCCGCGAAAATCGAATGCCAGCGCCGTGTAGCCGGCCCCGGCGAGCAGCGTCGCCAGTCCGGGCAGCACGCCTTCCTTCACGCCGCCGAAACCGTGGCACATCACGATGCCAATCCGATGGTTCTGCCCCGCGGGCGGCAGATACATGCTGCCCGAGACGCTCGCCCCCGCCGCACCGAAGAAGCTCACGTCTTCTGTCCTGACCTCACTCACGTTCATCTCCACATGCTGTTTCCGCCACGTTCATTTCGTCCGCCTACCGCAGACGTGAAAAATCCGTCGGGCGCAGCGGTTTCGTCGCGAATGACTCGACGATCGGGCCGTCGCACTCCGAATGTGCCTTCGCATCGAGCCAGCGAGGATCCTTCAAGAAAACCGCCATCTTCTCGTCGCGCTGTCGTTCCGAATCCCATCGCAGCACGTAGACCAGTTCGCCGCGCTCACCGGATTCGGCCGTCCAGAAGCCGAGCGGCTCGATTCCGAGCTCCTCCCAGATCTGCAATACGGGTTGCCGGAATCGCGCAAGGACGTCGTCGAGACGTCCGGGTGCCGACACGTAGGTCTTGAGCTCGTAAATCATCGTCATACCCCTGATTACCCTTCGTCGTTCAGTAAGCGGCCATCACGCCAGCGCCAGCGCCACCGTCGACGTAGGCGATCGAGCCGGTGACGAAACCGCTGCGCATGAAATACAGATACGTTTCGGCGAGTTCACTGGCCTCGCCGACATGCGCGACGGGCAAGAGCTGATTCGCCTTCTGGAACAGCGCGTCGCGCGCCACGTCGGGCTGGCCATCCCACAGTTCGGTACGTACCGTCCCGGGGCCGACGCCGTTGACACGCACGGGTGCAAGCTCCACCGCGAGCGCTCGTCCGAACGATTCCATTGCGCCGCAGAGGCTAGAAATCACGGACCAGCCCTTGCGCGCGCGCTACGAGGCCAGTCCGGAGGTCAGCACGATCGAACCGCCCGCGCGGATCTTCGGCGCCCCGTACTTCGTCGCGAGCAACGCCCCCCAGTAGCGGATGCCGAACGCCGCCTGCGCATCCGCAAAGGTCATGTCTTTCAGCTCGACGGCCTTCAGAGCGTCGCCGGCCGTATACACGAGATGATCGAACGCGCCGACGTCATCAAAGAAAGCCGCCATGCCGCGCTCGTCCAGCAGATTGACGACCTGGCCCTCGACCCGCGAGTCGATGCGCTCCGTTGCGTTCGCAACCTTTTTTGCGTTGCTCGACGCGATCACGACCTGCGCACCTTCCGCAGCGGCGGCCTTCCCGGTAGCGAAGCCAAGTCCCGACGAACCGCCAAGAATTACGATTCTCCTTCCTTCAAGCGACATAGTGTTCTCCGAAAAAAAGTGGCCCAGCTTCTGCAATCCCCAGCCGGATTCAGGATTCAGTATGACGCGCGGTCACTGTCCGAAACTGTGGGCTTCGGTTGCATCACCTCGAAGTGAAGCTTGCCAATGCCGACACGCAACGAACAGCGGCCCCGCGCCATGTCAGCCGCGTATGGTTTGAAACTGCTCGCCGAGGCCGGTGATGCCGAGCCGCATCGTGTTGCCGCTCGCGAGATAGCGCCGTGGCCTCAGGCCGAGTCCGACGCCCTGCAGCGTGGCCGTTGTCAGCACATCACCCGGATACAGCGTCATGAAACGGCTCACGTAGCTGACGCGGGCGGCCACACTGAAGATCATGTCGGCCGTGTTGCTTGAGCAGGCCGGTACGCGTGCCGTTGACGGTGCGTGACGGCGTGACGATGTGGCGAACTCTGAAATGCCAAGACCTCGTCCACGGCGGGATGAATGGGCATGGTCTGTCTCCTGTGCGGTCGCTGCCCGAGGAACAGTCAACGGCGACGATGTGTTGATGATCCAATTCTGCGCCATGCCGCTCCGGGAAAAAACTGTGTACGGCTTGCAGCAGTCGTAACCCACGCTTTGGAATGGCACCTCGTCTGCCCGCTTCCTGTCGGGAAAAGCCCCATTGCACGCATGCCGGCCGAATCGGGGACAATGACAAACGCGCTGCTGAGCCGCCCGGTTTTGCGAATGTAGTCATTCGCCCCGGTCGTCAACACAGTCCGAATCGGCATGAACGACATAGCGCGTATTCGAGCGCTATCACAACCGAGTGAATCCGATGGATCGCTTTGCAAGCATGAACGTGTTCGTTCGCGTCGTGGAGCACGGCAGTTTTTCCGCCGCGGCAGAAGCCAGCGGCATGACGTCGACGATGGTCGGTAACCACGTTCGCGATCTCGAGAAAATGCTTGGCGTCACGCTATTGCAACGCACGACACGCCATCAATCGCTGACGGAAGCCGGCAAGAAATACTATTCTCGCTGCGTCGGGATACTGCGGCAGGTTGACGAGATGGATATGACGACGCGCGGCCACCTGCGCGTATCTGCGCCGATAAATTTCGGCAGCGCATGTCTCGCGCCCGAAGTCATCCGTTACATGCAGCAGTGCCCGGAAGTCACGATCGAGTTGTCGCTGTTCGATCGTCTGGTCGACATCGCGAAGGAAGGATTCGACGCGGCGATCCGCGTTGGCGTGCTGGCCGATTCGTCTGTCTATGTCGGCCGGACGCTGAAGCCGTGGCGTCGGATCCTCTGCGCCGCGCCCAGCTATCTCACTCGTCGAGACCGACCGGCCACACTGCAGGACCTCGGCACACATGACTGCCTGTGTTTCGCGTATCCGAACGGCATCGAGCGCGAGTGGAAGTTTCCACTGAAGAGCGGGGACGTCGATCTCGTACAAGTAAACTGCACGCTCAGCATCAACAACGGCCATGCGCTTCGCGCGGCCGCGCTGTCCGGCGCCGGCATCATATTCCAGCCGGAAGAACGCGTCAGACCGTACCTCGACAGCGGCGAGCTTGTCGCGGTGTTGCCCGAATGCGCGGTCGTGCCGTCGCCCCTACATATCGTCTATCTGAAGGATCATCAGATGACACCGAAGATTAGTCAGTTCATCGGCTTCGTGATCCAGCAGTTCGGCTAGCACTAAAAGTGGTTTCATAAATACCCACTGTCGATTTTTGTCGGCATTTATGAAATCAGTTCTATTCACTATGCATTGCGTGAGAAACGATGCCCCAGTTCGCGCAACCACGTCAGAAAGGTATTGATGGCGGGATCCCCAAGGCGTGCATTGTGGACGTAGCTGCAGTAGCGCCATGCCGGCAGCGCCGGCCCGTCGAACGGGAACACGAGACGACCCTCCCCGACGTCCAGCGCTACAAGCGCGGTCGGGCCCATCGCAATACCCAAGCCATCAATGGCGGCCTGTAAGGTCAAATAAAAGTGGTCCAGTTGCTGGGAATTGCGTGCGGCCAGCCGAGGGTTGCCGCACGCCGCAAGCCATTCGGCCCAAAGGCCGGGATAGGTCGCCGTGTGCAGCAGAGTGTGATGCGCCAGGTCCGAGACATGGTGTATCGGATGAGATTCCAACACCTTGGGCGAGCACACCGGCAATCGGACTTCCGACAGAAATTCGTTGACCACGTAGCCTGCCGGTTTCTGCTCGCTGCCGCGAATCGCCACATCGCATTCGTCGCGTAGCCTTTCGATCGGTTCATCCGAAGTAGTCAGCCGCACTTCCACCGCCGGATTGGTCAGTTGAAAGTTGGAAAGCTGCGGCAATAGCCATCGCAACGCGAAAGTAGTCGGCGCATTGACCCGGATGATCTGCTGTCGCGTGACCCGAAGCTGTTCATTGGTCGCCAGCGCGATGCGGTCGAGCGCCGCCGATATCTCCGACAAGTAAGCGCGCCCCGGCGCGGTCAGTACGACCCTTCGGCCGCGGCGTTCAAACAGGTCGTGTCCAAGCCAGGCTTCCAGTTGTCCCACTTGCCGGCTCACGGCCCCGTGCGTGACGCAAAGCTCATCGGCTGCGGCTGAAAAGCTCTCGACCCTGGCGGCGGCTTCGAATACGCGCAGTGCGTTCAACGGTGGCAGACGACGTGGCATACGGCTAATCTCTATGTGAGTTTTCCTGACAATTACGATGAGTTTATATCGATTTTCGTGGCTGTGGTGGGCCACTATATTGAGGTTTTCGGCAGCAGATCTGGTTCTGGATCTGTTTGATTAAGTCACCAGGAAGACTACCGTATGTCGAATATTGTTGTGGTGGGCGCGCAGTGGGGCGATGAGGGAAAAGGCCGGATTGTGGATTGGTTTGCCGAAAAAGCGGACATCGTTGTCCGCTACAACGGTGGCCACAACGCCGGCCACACGCTTGTCGTAAATGGTCAGACCTACAAACTGGCGCTGCTTCCCAGCGGTATCGTGCGCGGAAAGCTTGGTCTGATCGGCAACGGTGTCGCCCTTGACCCCGAAGCGCTGCTTGCAGAGATTGACCGCATGGCCGCGCTGGGCGTCCGCGTAACGCCAGAGGTGCTGCAGATCGCCGAGACGGCCACGCTTGTTCTACCGATCCATCGCGCGATCGATGCCGAGCAGGAACGCTTGCGCGCCAAGCCGATCGGCACCACGCTACGCGGTATCGGTCCGGCATATGAAGACAAGGTTGGGCGCCGAGGCTTGCGCGTCTGCGACCTTGCTGAACCAGAACTGCTCGCTCAAAAGCTCGATGGACTGCTTGAGTACCATAACGCGTGGTTTCGCGGCCTCGGTCTGGAACCTTTCCAGCGAGACCGGATGTTGAGCGACCTGCTTGCCATGGCACCAAGAATCCTACTGTTTATGGGACGCGTCTGGGAACAGCTCGACAACGCCCATTCATCGGGCAAGCGCACGGTCTTCGAAGGCTCGCAAGCCGTGATGCTTGACGTGGACTGGGGTAGCTATCCCTATGTGACATCGTCGAGTACCGTCGCCGCTGGCGCGGCCAGTGGCACCGGCATCGCCCCCTCGCACCTTGGGCAGGTACTTGGCGTCAGCAAGGTCTATGCAACGCGTGTTGGCGAAGGCCCTTTCACATCCGAAGTGGACGGAACACTCGGTGACATGCTCAGGCAGCGCGGCGGCGAGTATGGAGTCAACACCGGCCGCCCGCGTCGCTGCGGTTGGCTGGACACTGTGCAACTGCGCCAGAGCACCAAGGTCGCCGGCATCAACCTGCTAGCGCTGACCAAGCTGGATGTACTCGATGGCTTCGATTCGGTCTACGTCTGCGTAGGCTACGAGCTCGATGGGAAGCGCATCGACTACATGCCGTCCACCAACGCCGAGCAGCAGCGCCTGCAGCCGGTTCTCAAGCGCTTTGATGGCTGGGACGGTTCGACCCAAGGCATCCGGTCTTATGGCGACCTGCCCCGCCAGGCTGCGGCGCTGATCGAAGCGATTCAGCAGGAGGTCGGCATTCCGGTGTCAATGGTTACTACTGGCGCTGAACGTGATGACGCGATCGTCTTGCGATCTCCATTCGCGGAAACGGACGACATAGCAGTCTGATTGACCCACGCATCGAGATCGACTCGATGCCACTTTTCCCGCGGCTTACGGATGACTCACGCCGCAGTTTGCTTGCGCCGGACAAGCTGACTCGCACGCCCGCCCGGCATGCCGCCGCTTATGCGTGAGCGAAATTCAATGGCATGCTGTACTGATAGTACGGCAGGCCCGCCAGTGCGGCCCGTGCCTCGCCGCCCGGGTTGCTCGCGGCACGACTGTCCCGATCGAGCAGCATCGTCGTCCGATGTTCCTGATCGAAGCGCGGCCAGTGGGGCAGC
>JBEKNG010000262.1:0-7511 GCA_049523075.1 Paraburkholderia sp. | reverse complement strand
GGTCTGGTGTACGGGTACCGGCTGTTCCGCTCATCGGTGTCGCTGCTGACGGGTGAAGCCGGGACGCTGGAAATGCAACTGCGCAGCATCGAACGCGATAGCGCGACTGTCGTCATCAGCTTCGCGCCTTATTCGGCGGAGGCCGCACGCGTCGCCGAAGCAGCCCTGGAGAAGGGCAGCAAGCTCATCGCCATTACGGATAGCGCCGTATCGCCGATCGCACTGAATGCCGACAAGGTACTGATTTTTTCACACGAAAGCCCTTCATTCTTTCCCTCCCTTGTCGCGGCCACTGCCATTGCGGAATCGCTGGTGGCCCATCTGCTGGCGCTCGAAGGCGCCGATGCGGTCGAGCAACTTGAGATCGCTGAGCGTTCGCTGCACGCAAAGGGCGCATATGTGCCTTGAATGAGACATGTGGGGTGCGCGAGGTGCTGGGCCGCGCCTCGCGATACCTACACGCGGCATGACTTGGCATTAGCAATGGCGCGCTGCACCAATTACGTTGTAATCAGGGCCACCGTTTTACCTCCAAATCCCGTCATAGGTTATTTTGGATCCCTGACCTATACTCAAAAAAGATTTTTCGGCCCATCGCGGTGGGCAAGATTCAGAAAATACATGCAGCAAAAGCGATCCTTTTAATCTGCTTGACGCGGAGAATCGCGCGATTGCTGGACACGTGACTTCCGTGCGTTACCGCCACGTATCTTTGCCGGCCTAAAAAAATGCGGTAAGGAGTGGAGGCTCGATCATGGCAGAAGCCGATGGCGTTCCGTATGGGCGCAAGACTCAGCACGCGCCCGCTCTAAAGGAAGTTCACATTATCTGGATTACAGCGGGTCTAGGCTGCGACGGTGATTCAGTGTCCATTACCGCTGCAAGCCAACCCAGCATTGAGGATGTCATTCTCGGTGCGATTCCAGGTTTGCCGAAAGTTCATCTGCACAATCCCGTGCTGGCGTATGAAAACGGCGATGAGTTTCTCGTGCCCTTTCATCAGGCCGCTCGCGGTGAACTGGAGAACTTCGTACTGGTAGTGGAAGGCTCGATTCCAAACGAACGTATTAATCGTGAGGGATATTGGGCCGCCTTGGGTACCGACCCGGATACGCACGAACCGATCACGATTCCCCAATGGCTTGACCGTCTGGCGCCGCGTGCACTGGCGGTGGTCGGCGCAGGGACGTGCGCAACTTACGGCGGCATTCATGCGATGGAAGGCAATCCCACTGGCTGCATGGGGCTCGCTGATTATCTCGGCTGGAAATGGAAGTCGAAGGCGGGTTTGCCGATCGTGAACGTGCCAGGCTGTCCCGTGCAGCCGGATAACTTCATGGAGACGCTGCTGTATCTGCTGTATCAGCTAGCGGGTCTCGCGCCGATGATTCCGCTCGACGAGGCGCTACGTCCCAAGTGGTTGTTTACCCGTACCGTGCATGACGGTTGCGATCGCGCAGGCTCGTATGAACAGGCGATCTTCGCGACCGAATACGGCAGTCCCAATTGCATCGTCAAGCTCGGTTGCTGGGGGCCAGTGGTGCAATGCAATGTCCCCAAGCGCGGCTGGATGGCGGGGATAGGCGGTTGCCCGAACGTGGGCGGCATCTGTATCGGCTGCACGATGCCGGGCTTTCCCGACAAGTTCATGCCTTTCATGGATCAGCCCCCGGGAGCGGTGCTCTCGTCGAATCTGATCAAGAGCTATGGCCCGCTGATTCGGAGTTTGCGCAAGCTGACCAACAACACGCTCAACGACGAACCGAAATGGCGGCACAACCGCTCGGAACTCACCACCGGTTACCGTCGTTGAATGGCGGATTGCGACTTGTCAGCAGGGAGACGTTCATGGCCACTATTACCGCACCCGAAGCCGCGACGCGCACCCAGGCGGCGCCGGGCAAACTGGTCGAGATGAATTGGGATCCGATTACACGGATTGTCGGCAGTCTGGGGATTTACACCAAGATCGATTTTGCGAACCGGCGCGTGGCCGAGTGTTACAGCACCTCGTCGATCTTTCGCGGCTACAGCATCTTTATGAAGGGCAAAGACCCACGGGATGCGCACTTCATTACGAGCCGCATTTGCGGCATCTGTGGCGACAATCACGCGACCTGTTCGGTATACGCGCAAAACATGGCGTACGGCGTCAAGCCGCCGGTGATTGCCGAATGGATCGTGAATCTCGGCGAAGCGGCCGAGTATATGTTCGATCACAACATCTTCCAGGACAATCTCGTAGGGGTGGATTTCTGCGAACAGATGGTCAAGGAAACCAACCCGGGCGTATGGGATAAAGCGCAGAAAACCGCAGCGCCGCATGCGTCCGAACATGGCTATAAAACCATTGCCGACATTATGCGGGCGCTTAACCCATTTACGGGCGAGTTCTACCGCGAAACGCTGATGGTGAGCCGTTACACGCGCGAGATGTTCTGCCTGATGGAAGGGCGTCACGTTCACCCGTCGACGCTTTATCCGGGCGGCGTGGGCACGGTACCGACCATTCAGTTGTTTACCGATTACATCACCCGGTTGATGAAATATGTCGAGTTCATGAAGAAAGTGGTGCCGCTGCATGACGACCTGTTCGACTTTTTCTACGAGGCACTGCCGGGTTACGAGGAAGTAGGACGCCGCCGTATTTTGCTAGGGTGCTGGGGTTCGTTCCAGGACCCGAATGTATGCGACTACAACTACAACACCATGACGCAATGGGGCCGCGGCATGTTCGTCACCCCCGGCGTGGTGGTGGACGGCGAACTGGTGACCACCGATCTGGTTGACATCAACTTGAATATCCGCATCTTGTTGGGCAGTTCGTATTACGACGATTGGGACCACGAAGAAACCTTCGTCAAGACCGACCCGCTCGGCAACCCGGTAGACCGCAAGCACCCGTGGAATCAGACGACGTTGCCGCATCCGCAGAAGCGCAAGTTCGACGGCAATTACACGTGGGTGATGTCGCCACGCTGGCTCGACAAACGCACTGGTGATCACCTCGCGCTCGATACCGGCGGCGGCCCGATCGCACGCCTATGGGCCACGGCGTTGGCGGGCCTGGTCGATATCGGTTACATCAAGGCCACCGGGCATAGCGTCAAGATCTATTTGCCCAAGACGGCGTTGAAGCCCGAAGTGGAGTTCGAGTGGAAGATTCCGAAGTGGAGCAATGCGCTTGAACGCGATCGCGCGCGTACCTATTTTCAGGCCTATGCGGCGGCTGCCGCGCTGTATTTCGCAGAGCAGGCGCTGGCTGAATTGCACGCGGGGCGCACCCGCACCTTCACGCCATTCAATGTGCCGCAGGAAGCGATTGGTTGCGGCTTCCACGAAGCCGTGCGCGGTGTGCTCACGCATCATCTGGTGATTCGTGACGGCAAGATTGCCAACTATCACCCGTATCCACCCACACCGTGGAATGCGAATCCGCGCGATATCTATGGCACGCCTGGACCTTACGAGGACGCCGTGCAGAACACGCCGATCTTCGAAGAGAATGGTCCGGACAAGTTCAAGGGTATCGACATCATGCGTGCGGTGCGCAGTTTCGATCCATGCCTGCCGTGCGGCGTGCATATGTATGTCGGCAACGGCAAGACCATCGACACGTCGCATTCGCCAACCTTCGGCGTCATGCAGGGAGCGCACAAGTGAACGATGCCCGGACGATCGAAGCGCAACAGCGGCGCATCGAGGAGTTGATTGCGGCGTTGGAGGCGCTCGACGATCCGCACGCAAAGGAGCCCGCCAAGGAGTTGCTGCAGGTGGTGCTCGATCTGCACGCGAACGGCTTGTCGCGCCTGATGGAGATCGTGGCGGGTTCGGGCGTGCTGGACGACCCGCTGACCGAGGCGCTGGAGCGGGACCCGCAGGTGTCGGCACTGTTGCTTTTGCATGGCTTGCATCCACAGGACTTGCCCACCCGCGTGGCGCGTGCCGTTGAAAAGCTGCGGCCGCTGATAGGCACGCAAGGCATTCAGATCGAACTGATCGACGCGGCAGAAGAAGCGGTGGCCGTGCAGGTATCTGGGCGCTTGCAGGGCAAGCACAACACGGTGGCTGAATTGCAGCAGGAAATCGAGCGGGTGATCTTCGAGGCCGCGCCTGAGACGATGCGCGTTGAGATTGCAGGACTGTCCGAAATGAACGTGCATGAACTGCGCTTTGTTCCGAACCACTCCGATGTGACGAGCCGGACCGAGGCCGGCGGGCAATGAATGCCGCCGGCGCTAACGGGCGCGGCTGGGTGGCGCATCTACGCCAATTCGTGCGCCAAACGCCCGACGTGCGGTGCGAGTTGTGCGCCTTGCCGATTCTGCCCGATCATCCGCATCTGTTCGAGGTCGGCAAACGTCAGTTGTATTGCTGCTGCCGGGCGTGCGCGCTGCTGTTCGGCAGTCAGCAAGGCGCGCATTACCGCCCTGTGCCGCGCGATAGCCGCTATCTGGAGGGTTTTCGCATGACGGACCTGCAGTGGGATGCGTTGGCGATTCCAATCGATATTGCGTTCTTCTTTCACGACAGCGACGCGAAGCGCGTCGTAGCCATGTACCCAGGTCCTGCGGGCGGTACCCAATCGGCGCTCGATTTGTCCGCGTGGGATGGACTCGTGACCGACAATCCGGTGCTCACGCAATTGCAGCCCGACGTCGAGGCGTTGCTCGTCAATCGCACCGAAGGTGCTCGCGAGTACTACCGCGTGCCGATCGATCAGTGCTATGCGCTGACCGGGCTGATTCGTGCGCGGTGGCGTGGCCTGTCGGGTGGCGCACAGGCATGGGAGGCAATCCGCGGCTTCTTTACGGCGCTCAAACGCCATGGCCGCGTACCGGAGGGCCTGCTCCATGCCTGATCTCACTTTTACAATCGAGGGAGCCGAGGTTGCGCCGTTTGCCGCTGCGCCTTTGCTGCTGTTCAAGTTGCGTATTGCCAGTACCGTCACTGCTGCCGCGACCGCGGCCAGAATGGCCACGGCATCTGCCAGCGAAGCGGTTGCGAGCATCACGTTGCAATGCCAGATTCAGATCGAGGCCGCCCGGCGCCGCTATACAGCACCGGAGCAGGATGGTTTGCAGGATCTGTTCGGCACACCGCAGCGTTGGGGCGACACCTTACGCACGATGCTATGGACCCATACGACCATCGTCGTGCCGACGTTCGACGGTGAATGCACGATCGATCTGCCCGTTCCGTGCAGCTACGATCTGAACGTCGCCGTGACCAAGTATTTCTATGCGCTGGAGGAAGGCGAGATTCCGCTGATGCTCCAGTTCAGCGGCACGGTGTTCTACCGCGACGCCGACGATGCCTTGCAGGTTGCGCCAATCCCGTGGCACAAGGAAGCGCCGTTCCGTTTGCCGGTCTCGCTATGGCGCGACATGATGGAGCGCTACTACCCGAACGGTGCCTGGTTGTGCCTGCAACAGGATGTGTTCGACCGGCTTGCGCGCTACAAGTCGCAGCGCGGCTTCGCAAGCTGGGAGCAGGCCGTGGCGGGCTTGCTCGACGGCATTGAGGAGGACATCTCATGACTCCGGTCGAGAGTGTGGTTCAGGCCGTGTTGTACGAAGGGTACATGCTGTATCCCTACCGGCCGTCTTCGGTGAAAAACCGCCAGCGCTGGACCTTTGGCGGCGTGTATCCACACGCCTATTCGCAGGCCTCGGGCAGCGATCCCTGGCTCATGCAAAGCGAGTTTCTGATTCGCGGCGACGGGCGGACCCGCATTGGCCTGCGGCCGGGTTTTCTTCAGGTGATTGAGCGAATCGTGCTCGCGGTTCCGGTTGCTCCGCATGACGGGGCGCGGGCGTCCGCTGTTGTGCAGGCCTCGCGCGAGGTGCCGAGGCTCGATATCGACGACCGCCGCTATTACCCATGGCAGGAAGCTGCAGAGCGGCACATCCGCATTCCGGAGATGGTGCTTGGCGAACTGCTCGGTGCGCCGCGCGAGATTCCGTTCTCGTTCGACGCGGGCAGCGATCTCGAGACCCTCACCGATCAGACGGGCACCGTACGCGGCGCGTTACGGCGTACGCACTGCCAACTGACAGGGCGGGTCGAACTGGCCGCGGAGCGGGTGGCCGAAGGCGTGTATCGCGTGACGAACCGCATCCTCAACGAAACCCCGCTGAGCGAGCCGAAAACGCTCAAACGCGATGCAGCCTCGCCTTATGCACTGGTGTCCTGTCATACGGTCTTGACAGTCAAGGGCGGTGAGTGTGTGTCATCGATCGATCCGCCTGCTGGCCTCGAAGCGGCCGCGGCCTTATGCAAGAACATCGGTGCATGGCCGGTGCTGGTGGGCGACGAAGTGCGGCCCGACACGATGCTCGCATCGCCGATCATTCTTTACGACTACCCGCAGATTGCCCCTGAAAGCACCGGCGAGCTGTTCGACTCGACCGAGATCGATGAAATTCTGACGTTGCGCATTCTCACCATGACGGATGACGAAAAACGCGAGATGGTCGGCACCGACGAGCGCGCCCGGGCGTTGCTCGCGCGCACCGAGAGCCTTGACGCGCAGCAGATGCAGAAATTGCACGGCACCATGCGCCAGATTCACCTGGTCGACGCGCCGGATCGGTTTGCGGCTTCGGCCCAGGACGAGCACTTCGAGTTGGTGTCGCCGTGGGCCGAACTGGATGCGCGTCCGCATCTCGCTTGCGTGCGTGTCGCCGGCGTTGAAATCCAGGTAGGCGATCAGGTCCGTCTGCATCCGCGTTGCCGTGCAGATATCTTCGATATCGCGCTAAGCGGGATGGTGGCGACCATCGAGTCGATCGAGCGCGACTTCGACGATCGCGTGCATGTGGCCGTGACAATCGACGACGATCCAGGCAAGGACCTCGGCATGGCGCGCATGCCTGGCCATCGCTTCTTTTTCGGACCGGATGAGATCGAGCCTTTGACGGACGGCGGGAGACGCGCATGAGCGGCATTCTCGTCGCCGGTATCGGCAACGTGTTTTTCGGCGACGACGGCTTCGGTGTCGAAGTGGTGCGGCGTCTCGAAGCGAGGGGCGGCGTCCAGCTACTGGCGGAATCGACCACGCAGGTGCGTGTGGTGGATTTCGGCATTCGTGGGATCGATCTGTGTTATGCGCTGCTCGACGGTGTCGATGCCGCGATCCTGATCGATGCGACGCAGCGCGGCGGCGTGCCCGGCACACTCTATCTGATCGAACCGTCCAGGGACGCCGCCGAAGCCACTGACGCGGCTGATCCGTATGCACCGCCGGTCTTGATGTCGCCGCACGAAATGGATCCGGCCAAGGTGCTGCAAACGGTGCGGATGCTGGGTGGCGGTTGCGAAGACATCCTTGTACTCGGCTGCGAGCCGGCCGACTTTGGTTTCGATAATGGCGAGGAGGGTCGCATGGGCCTTAGCCTTGCGGTTGGGGCGGTTGTCGATCAGGCGGCCGATATGGTCGAAACGCTAATCGGGCAAACGATGGAGCGGCTGAGCTTGCGCACGGCTTAGTGGCTTGTACGGCGGCGTAT
>JBEKNG010000261.1:0-7521 GCA_049523075.1 Paraburkholderia sp. | reverse complement strand
TGTCGGCGCCCATCCGTGAGCGGTTACGGGCCGATGCAGAGGCGACGATTACGCTCGATCTGCTACCGGGGCTCTCCGCACAACGCGTGATGGAAGAAGTCACCCGGCCACGCGGTTCGCGCTCGATGTCGAGTCATCTGCACGGCCGCGTCGGTCTCGCAGGGGTCAAGCTCGGATTACTGCACGAAGCGCTCTCGAAGGAGGCGTTTGCCGATGCGACACGCCTCGCTCACACGATCAAGGCGCTGCCCTTGAAGCTCGTACGCCCAAGACCCATTGAAGAAGCCATCAGCAGCGCGGGCGGCATTCCGTTTGAGACGCTGGATTCGCGTTTGATGATCGAGCATCTGCCAGGCGTGTTCTGCGCCGGCGAAATGCTCGACTGGGAAGCACCCACCGGCGGCTATCTGCTCACCGCCTGCTTCGCGAGCGGGCTGGTGGCCGGCCGCGGCGCGCTGGCTTATCTGGCTGGGTCAGGGACCTAAGGCCTGCCGTGCCGGCGGCGCGTTCGCGCCTCTACCGCACCTTCAAACGCCACAGCGAGGTCACTTCCGCCACGCGCGCGGTATGCAATGGATCGGTTTCATCCGACGACTTCGGATGGTGCGGGCGGATATCTTCCCGGCCAATGACGGTGAGCCCGGCCTTTTCGATCGCACCGAGCAGAAACTCACGGGTACGCAAGCCAAGATGCTCGGCGAAGTCCGAGAGGATCAGCCAGCCCTCGCCACCGGGTGACAAATGCTCCGCCAGCCCGTTCAGGAAGCCGAGCAGCATGCGGCTCTCCATATCGTAGATGGCGTATTCGATCGGTGACGCGGGCCGCGCCGGCACCCAGGGCGGATTGCAGATCACGAGGGGCGCGCGGCCCTCGGGGAACAGATCGGCCTCGATCACGTCAACCTGTTGGGCGTAGCCGAGCCGCGCGAGATTTTCTCGCGCGCACGCCAGCGCACGCGGGTCCTGGTCCGTGGCGACGATCTTCTTCACGCCGCGTTTGGCCAGCAGGGCGGCAAGCACGCCCGTGCCGGTGCCGATATCGAACGCCTTGTTCAGCGACGGCAGCGGCGTGCGCGCCACCAGGTCGACGTATTCACCACGCACCGGCGAGAACACGCCGTAATGCGGATGAATGCGCTCGCCGAGCACGGGGATCTCCACACCCTTCTTGCGCCATTCGTGCGCGCCGATGAGACCGAGCAGTTCACGCAGCGAAACCACGGACGGTTCATCGGGCGGCCCGTAGGTCTCCGCGCAGGCTTGCTGCACCTCCGGCGCGCGGCGCAGGGGGATCGTGTAGGTGGCGTCGAGCGGGATCAGAAGCATGCCAAGCGTGCGCGCGCGCTGCGATTGCGCCTGGCGGTGAAAATTGAACGCGTCGATCAGCGTTTCGGCCTGCTTGCGCGGCTTGCGCTCGACGCGGCGCGTCACCGCCTGCAAGAGTTGGCGGGCATTCTGGAAGTCGCCTTGCCACAGCAGTGCCGTGCCTTCGCAGGCGAGGCGGTAGGCGGTATCGGCGGTGGTGCGGTCATCGGCCACGACGACGCGTTTGGGCGGCGGCACTGCCGCTTCCGAGCGCCAGCGGGCAGTACGCGGGCCGTCTGCTTCAGGCCACGTAATCGTGGGGCGTTGCGCGGGGTGCTGCGAGGGGTGTTGGATCATTGAGCGAGGTGGGGGATCCGATATGACAGGGATATCGAATAGACTTACATGGTAACTGAAGGGACCGCCGAGGTGACGCGCGCCGACTAGCAGTCTGGTTCATCTTGGCTTATAATAGCGCGCTGCTTTCGCCCCCTTAGCTCATTTGGTAGAGCACTTGACTTGTAATCATGAGGTGGTCTGTTCGAATCAGACAGGGGGCACCAATAGATTCAGGCACTTAGCCCAGTCCTCGTGACTGGGCTTTTTGCTTTCTGACGCCCGATCTGGACGGCGCTCACCGCCAGGCAGGCCATCTTGGGCATTTGAAGAAACCGGCGGCCGCGAACTGGCCTGGAACAGCTACAGCGTATCCAGCACGATTAGCCGGCTGGATACGCCCGCAGCATCATCTCACTTCACTTCACGACCTTCAGGTGGCCACGACCGCCACCCTTCGATCCATCGTCGTCCGGACTCGGCGTGTCGTGAGCGTCAGCTTCATCGGCCTTCGCCCGTGGCGCGGATGCAGGCTCAGACTCGACCGCCCGAGGCCCACCACCGGCTGACTTCACTGGCGGCGTTACCTCATCGGCTTCTACCGCGTCAGCGCCAGAATCCGTCGCCTCGCCACCGGCCGACTCGACCGGGAAGGCCATGCCCTGGCCATTTTCACGCGCGTAGATGGCCAGCACATTGGCGACCGGCACTTCAATCTTGTGCGACTTACCCGAAAACCGCGCGCTGAACTCGACCCACTCGTTGCCCATCTGTAACTGGCTCGTCGCCTCGAAACTGATGTTCAACACGATTTCGTTGTCCCGCACGAACTGGCGGGGCACCCGTGTCTGATTGTCGACCCGTACCGCGATGTGCGGCGTATAGCCGTTGTCCGTGCACCACTCGTAGAGCGCGCGCAGCAGGTAAGGCTTCGTGGAAATCTCTTGCATCAACAGTCCTCTTACTGGGCAAGGCGCCGCACCCTCACGCGCAGCGCGCGGCGCCCTCACCCTCAAGCCACACTCAACGACGCATCACCTTTTCCGACGGCGTCAGCGCTTCGATATAGGCCGGCCGGCTGAAGATCCGTTCGGCGTACTTCATCAGCGGCGCGGCGTTCTTCGACAGTTCGATGCCGTAGTGATCCAGACGCCACAGGAGCGGCGCGATCGCCACGTCGAGCATCGAGAACTCTTCGCCGAGCATGTACTTGTTCTTCAGGAAGATCGGCGCGAGCTGCGTCAGGCGATCGCGGATCGCGAGGCGTGCTTTCTCGTGATTCTTCTCGGCGGCCTTGCCCTTCTCGTTTTCGAGCGTGCCGACGTGCACGAACAGTTCCTTCTCGAAATTGAGCAGGAACAGCCGCGCGCGGGCGCGTTGCACCGGGTCGGCCGGCATCAGTTGCGGATGCGGGAAGCGTTCGTCGATATACTCGTTGATGATGTTCGATTCATACAGAATCAGGTCCCGTTCGACGAGAATCGGCACCTGACCGTACGGATTCATCACAGCGATGTCTTCCGGTTTGTTGAACAGGTCGACGTCGCGGATCTCGAAGTCCATGCCTTTCTCAAACAACACCAGCCGGCAGCGCTGGGAGAATGGACAAGTTGTGCCGGAATACAGAACCATCATGTTTACGTTTCCTCAAAAAGCTGAAGGGCCAGCACGTGGAAAAACCGTCCAGCAGGTCTCTCCTTGCGCCGGCCCCACGCCAGTTATGGCGTGATTATTTGATATCTTTCCAGTACGCGGCGTTCAATCGCCAGGCGAAAAAGCTCAGGACGCCGAGGAACAACAGCACCCACACACCAAGCCGGTGGCGGGTTTGCTGCGTCGGTTCGGACATCCAGGACAGGTACGACACGAGGTCGGCCACATCCGAATCATAATCCACCGCGGACGCCGTCCCCGGCGTGACCTGCTGGTAGCCGACGAATTTATGGACTGTTTCACCGCTCCTTTCGTCGATTACATCGTCGAACTTCGCCGTACGTTGGCCCTGAAGCTGCCACAAGACGTTGGGCATGCTCACGTTTTCATACACCAGATTGTTCCAGCCGGTTGGCCGCGTATCGTCGCGATAAAAACTGCGCAGATACGTGTAGAGCCAATCGCGGCCCCGCGCCCGCGCTTCCACCGACAAATCCGGCGGCGCCGTACCGAACCACGCCTTCGCATCGTCGGGCTTCATTGCCACCGTCATGGTGTTACCGATTTTATCGGTGGTGAAAAGCATGTTTGTCTGAATTTCCTGCGGTGAAATGCCCAAACTGGTCAATGCGCTGTAGCGCATCAGGTTCGCACTATGGCAATTCAGGCAGTAGTTTACAAACAATTGGGCGCCGTGCTGCAAAGAAGCAAAATTGTCCGCGTTATCGGGCGCGCGGTCGAGCGGGAAATTTTCATCCGCGTAAGCCGGCACGGCCAGCAGCGTCAGCGCCAAAGTGAGCGATGCGACCCCGATCACCGCAAGCCTCGAAAGTATTTTTGTCATCTTCGTGTCTCCTTGGCCTGCGATT
Organism: Paraburkholderia sp.; assembly: GCA_049523075.1. Taxonomy (GTDB): domain Bacteria; phylum Pseudomonadota; class Gammaproteobacteria; order Burkholderiales; family Burkholderiaceae; genus Paraburkholderia. The sequence goes on along the minus strand of JBEKNG010000261.1, from coordinate 3,358 downwards.
AATGAGGCTTGAACCGCACCCGTTCGGGTGGCTGCTTGAAGGTGCCAAGCGGCGTCCAGAAAGGCATGCCAAGGAAAAATGCGAAGTAGATCAGCGCACAGATCTGCGCGATCAGAGTTGCAGCGGGCGACACTGGCCTCGTTCCAAGAAACGCCAAGGTCAGGAAAACCAGCACGAAAATCCCGTAGAACACCTTGTGGAAGAACGGCCGGTAGCGAATCGACTTCACCGGCGAGCGATCCAGCCACGGCAGAAAGAACAGCGAAATCACCGCGCTGCCCATCACCACGACACCCCAGAACTTCGATTGGGTGAAATACATCGCCAGAATCACCAGCACGGCCAGCACCGGCAGCCCTACCTTCCACTTACCGCGAGCCCGTACCAGCGCGAAAAGCCCCAACAACGCGATCACGATCATCAAGACGATCTTGAACGGATCGGTGGTGGCGCGCAGCATCGCATAGAAAGCGGTGAAGTACCACACCGGTGCAATTTCCGGCGGTGTCTGCAGCGGGTTGGCCGGAATGAAGTTGTTCGCCTCCAGGAAGTACCCGCCCATCTCCGGCGCGAAGAAAATGATCGCCGCGAAAATCATCAGAAACACCGTCACGCCCATGAAGTCATGCACGGAGTAGTACGGATGGAACGGAATGCCGTCGAGCGGAATGCCGTTCGCGTCCTTCTTCGCCTTGATCTCGATACCGTCCGGATTGTTTGAGCCCACTTCGTGCAGCGCCACCAGGTGCGCCACAACCAGCCCGATCAGCACCAGCGGAATTGCGATCACGTGAAACGCGAAAAAGCGGTTCAGCGTGACGTCCGACACCACGTAGTCGCCGCGAATCCACAGTGACAGGTCCGGGCCAATGAAGGGAATCGCCGAAAACAGATTAACGATCACCTGCGCGCCCCAGAACGACATCTGGCCCCACGGCAGCAGGTAGCCGAAGAACGCCTCGGCCATCAGACACAAGAAGATCGCGCAGCCGAAGATCCACACCAGTTCGCGCGGCTTGCGGTACGAGCCGTACATCAGCCCGCGAAACATGTGCAGATAGACCACCACAAAGAACATCGACGCGCCCGTCGAGTGCATGTAGCGGATCAGCCAGCCCCACGGCACCTCGCGCATGATGTACTCGACCGAGGCGAACGCGAGCGTCGAATCGGGCTTGTAGTTCATGGTGAGGAAGATGCCGGTGACGATCTGATTGACCAGCACCAGCAACGCCAGCGAGCCGAAAAAATACCAGAAGTTGAAATTTTTCGGCGCGTAGTACTCGGAGACGTGCTTCTTCCACGTCGACGTCATCGGAAAACGGCGGTCGATCCAGCCGACCAGCCCGGTCGTCTCCACTTCGTGATCGATCGCCATTTACGCTTCTCCTTTCTCGTCCTTGCCGATCACGAGCTGGGTAGCCGACGTGAACATGTAGGGCGGGATGTCCAGGTTCTGCGGCGCAGGTTTGTTCTTGAAGACGCGGCCGGCCAGATCATAGGTCGAGCCGTGGCACGGGCACAGAAAGCCGCCGGGCCAGTCGTCAGGCAGATTCGGCTGCGCGCCTTCCTGGAAGCGCGGCGTCGGGGTGCAACCCAGATGGGTGCACACGGCGACGGTAACGAAAAGGTTCTTGTGGTCGGCCCGCGAGCGGAATTCGTTATTGCAGTACTCCGGCAACGGCATCGAGAAGGGATGTTCAGTATGGGGATCGGCTACTTCGTTATCGGCTTTCTGGACGTCGGCGAGCATCCGGTCGGTGCGGTTGAGGATCCAGACAGGCTTGCCGCGCCAGGCAACGGTCATCATGTCGCCGGGCTTCAGATTGCTGATATCGGCCTCGACCGGCGCGCCGGCAGCCTTGGCTTTTTCAGATGGTGCAAACGAACCAACAAAGGGTACGACAGTGGCAACGCCTCCTATGCCACCTGCTACGGTCGTCGCTATCAGCCACGTACGGCGGCTGCCGTCGACGAGCTCATCTTCTTTGTCTCGCATCACACGCCCCACTTCTGAGTTGGATTTTTCCTTCACGTCGCTTCTACCGACGCTAGTTTGCTCGAATGGAGTCGTCATTTACAAGGCCCGAATACCAAAAACCATGGGAAGTCGTTGATATCCAAGGGTTTCCCCGCACCAAACAGAAACTTTTTGGTCCTTCTTTTTAAGTGGATCCTGTGTATTTCGCACGTTTTAGTTCGGTAATCAGACCGGATTGTGAATATCGATAAAGAGGTGCTCGATATCGAATGATTCCGACAGATGCGCACCGAGTGCCTGCACCCCGAAACGCTCGGTCGCATGGTGACCGGCGGCGAGAAACGCGACGCCGCTCTCCGTCGACGTATGCATGGTTTGTTCGGAGACCTCGCCGGTCAGATACACATTGGCGCCGGCTTCGATCGCCGCGTCGAAATAGCCTTGCGCGGCGCCCGTGCACCAGGCGACGCGCCGCAGTTCGACGTCCGGATCGCCGAACACGAGCGGCGTGCGGCCGAGCGTCTCCTCTACCTGGGCGGTGAAATGCGCGAGGGTGACCGGCATGGGCAACGTGGCGATCCAGCCAACGTCGTTCTCGCCGAAGCGCGCATCGGCGATCCAGCCCATCTTCGCGCCGATCTGCGCGTTGTTGCCGAACTCGGGATGGTCGTCGAGCGGCAGATGGTAGGCGAACAGGTTCAGGTCATTGGCCAGCAGCAGTTTCAGACGCCCGTACTTGCGACCGGTAATTTGCGGCGGCTCGTTGCGCCAGAAGTAGCCGTGATGGACCAGCACGGCGTCGGCGCCCCAGTCGAGCGCAGCCTCGAGGAACGCCAATGAAGCGGTCACACCGGTCGCGATTTTATTGACCCGGCGGCGCCCCTCGACCTGCAGGCCGTTCGGGCAGTAGTCCTTGAAGCGCGCGGCTTCAAGGACTTTGTTCAAGTACAATTCAAGTTCGATCCGATCCATATAAACCTCTAATCTTCAGATGCTCAGACGCTTTTGGCTGTTCTTTGCCCAAGCGGTGACCGTGCTGTTGGCGCTGATGTTCATCATTGCGACCCTCAAACCGCAATGGCTGCAGCGGCAAGGGCAATTCGGCAAGCAACTCGCCGAACCGATCGTCGCACTACGGGAGGTGGCGCCTGGCATCGGTAGCGGTCCCGCACAGGCTTCCTATGCCGACGCCGCGCAGAAGGCATCGCCCGCGGTCGTCAATGTGTTCTCGAGCAAGGACGGGTCTTTGCCGCCCGACCCTCGGGCGAAAGACCCACTGTTTCGTTACTTCTTCGGCAACAAGAACAACAACAAACAGCAGGAGCAACCGGCCGCCAATCTCGGCTCGGGTGTCATAGTGAGTTCGGAAGGTTACAT
>JBEKNG010000260.1:0-7532 GCA_049523075.1 Paraburkholderia sp. | reverse complement strand
CGTTGGCGGGCAGGCCGCGCAGTGCCTTCAGCTTGGCCTTGTAGGCAGTCAGCTCAGCCTGGGTGGGCAGCTTTTCGTGCACCAGCAGGTAGGCGATTTCCTCGAATTCGCAAGTGCTGGCAATGTCGAGAATGTCATAGCCGCGGTAGTGCAGGTCATTGCCGGTCTTGCCGACCGTGCACAGGGCCGTATTGCCGGCCGTCACGCCCGACAGCGCCACGGATTTCTTCGGTTTGAATGCGCCGGTTGCCGGCGCGCTGTTATCTGCTTCGCTCATGGTGTCGTCCTCTTACTTCTGGAATGCGGGGTTACTTGCGTGCGGCGAACAGTGCGTCGAGCTTGTTCTCGTACGCGTGATAGCCAAGATACTTGTACAGATCGGCGCGCGTCTGCATGGTTTCGACGGCGGCTTTTTGCGTGCCGTCGCGCTTCACCGTCTCATAGAAATTGAGCGCCGCAGCGTTCATCGCGCGATACGCGCCGCAGCAGTACAGCGCGATATCGACGTTGGCGTCGCGCAGTTCGGTGGTGGTGAAGAACGGCGTCGAGCCGAACTCGGTCAGGTTCGCGAGAATCGGTACCTTGACCGCGGCCTTGAAGCGGCGATATTCGTCGAGCGTCTGCATCGCTTCCGGGAAAATCATGTCCGCGCCGGCCTCGACGTAGGCGACCGCGCGTTCGATGGCTGAGTCAATGCCTTCCGTAGCGCCTGCATCCGTGCGCGCCATGATGACGAATTGATCATCGGTGCGGGCATCGACGGCCGCCTTCACGCGGTCGACCATTTCCTCTTTTGCGACTACTTCCTTGCCCGGCCGGTGTCCGCAGCGTTTCTGTCCGACCTGATCTTCGAGATGGACGGCCGCGACGCCGGCCTTGATGAACGAACGCACCGTGCGGGCGATGTTGAACGCGCCGCCCCAGCCGGTATCGATATCGACCAGCAGCGGCAGGCCAGTTGCATCGGTGATGCGGCGGGCGTCGGTCAGGACGTCGTCCATGGTGCTGATGCCGAGGTCGGGGATGCCGAGCGAATTGGCTGCGACGCCGCCGCCCGACAGATACACTGCCTTGAAGCCGACGGCTTCGGCCATCTTCGCCGCGTAGGCGGTGATGGCGCCGACGACTTGCAACGGCTGCCCTTCTGCGACCGCCGTGCGGAATTTCGCGCCGGCGCTGACTGGTTGTTTTGCTGCGCTCACGTGTGTCTCCTGGTGAAGTTGGGAGGCTTTAGTGCAAGGAATGGGCCAGCGTGGGCACGCGAGGCTAAGTCCTTGATTACCTGCGGGTTTGCTGGATGGGTCAATGATGGTTTGGTTTCATAAGTGGAGTTATTGATTTCACAAATGAAATCACGAGTTCATAATGGCGCATCTTCAGTCCGACGTGCTAGCGCCGCCCATCCGCATGAACCGACCTCCTAAACCAGGCTCCCGGCCCCGCGTCTGGGCCATCGGCATCAGTAAACTGCGCGACCTGTTTCGCGATATCGCGGACGAATACGATACCCGCGCCGATCTGCGGCTGGTGTCGCGTGGGTACGAGGATGCGGTCAACGAGATCGCTGTGGCGGGCAAGAACCGCCCGGACATCGTGGTCGCGGCCGGCTCCAACGGCACCTATCTGAAAGCGCGGATCGACGTGCCCGTGGTGCTGGTCACGCCAACCGGTTTCGATGTGATGCATGCGCTGGCGCGTGCGCGGCGCGACGCCTCGTCGGTGGCGCTCGTGACCTATGGCGACACGCCTGCCGAAGTGCGCCGCTTCGTGGCGGCCTACGGCATCGATGTGGTGTTCGCGGCGTATCAGTCGGCGCAGGACGCGGAGGCGTGCGTACTCGATCTGCGCGATCGCGGCGTGAAGACGATAGTGGGCCCCGGGCTCGTGACCGATCTGGCGGCGCGGGCCGGCATGGAATCCGTGTTTCTCTATTCACGCGCCTCGGTGCGCGCTGCGTTCGATACCGCGCTCGAAGTCGCTCAGGCCACCTGGGGCGAAGCGGTGCGGCGGCACCGTCTGGAAAACGTGTTGCAGCACTTGCGCGACGGTGTCGTGGCACTCGATGCGCAAGGCCGCGTCGAAGCCATCAACCAGCGTCTTGCGCTCGTGCTCGGCATCGAGCCCGCTGCTGCGGTGGGCCGCCCGTTGCTGGAACTCGCGCCGGATCTGGTCGACGCCGTACCCGATGCTGAGGGCGAGTCGCTCGAGACCGTGCGCGGCATCAGCTACGTCGTGCATCGGGGGCCGCTGGTCGACGACGGCGTGACGACCGGTACCGTGCTGACGTTTCAGGAGTCGCGCGCGGTGGAGCGGCTCGATCGCACGCTGCGTTCGCGGCAGCGCGCGCAGCAGTTTGTGGCGCGCTACCGGCTCGACGATCTGGTGGGGGCGTGTCCGGCGATCGAACGGGTCCGGCAACTCGTGCAGCGCTATGCGAAGTCGGACGCCACGGTGCTGATTCGCGGCGAGAGCGGAACCGGTAAGGAAATGGTCGCGCAGAGCCTGCATCATCTGAGCGCGCGGCACGACTTTCCGTTTGTCGCGCTCAACTGCGGCGCGTTTCCAGAGGCGTTGCTCGAGAGCGAATTGTTCGGTTATGAGGAGGGGGCGTTCACCGGTGCACGGCGCGGGGGCAAGGCGGGGCTCATCGAAGCAGCGCACCGTGGCACGCTGTTTCTCGATGAAATCGGCGAAATGCCGCTACCGTTGCAAAGCCGCTTGCTGCGGGTGCTGCAGGAGCGCGAAGTGGTGCGGCTCGGCTCGACGGAGCCGACGCGGATCGACGTGCGGATCGTGGCGGCGACCCATCGCGCCTTGACGGCCGCCGTGGAGGCCGGCGAATTCCGCACTGACCTCTACTACCGGTTGAACATTCTGAACATCGGCTTGCCGCCGTTGCGCGAACGGCTTTCGGACATCCTGCCGCTCGCGGCTGAATTGTTATCTCAGGCGGCGCGTCGTGAACCGCGTCTTGCTGCGCGCATTCGTACCACGCGCGATGCGCTTAGCGCGCTTGCGGATATTAGCGAGTCGCTGAGCCGTCATGCGTGGCCGGGTAATGTGCGGGAACTGCAGAACGTGATCGAGCGGATCACAGTGGAGCTGGCGGACTCGGACGACGCGGCGTTGACGACCGAGGTATTGCAGTCGATTGCACCCGAACTGTTCGAGCGGCCCGAAGGGGCAGCGGACGATGCGGCGTTGACGCTGCGTCAGCGCAGCCGCCGGGTGGAGGTCGATGAAATTCGCGCAGTGCTGGCGGCGTTCAATGGCGACCGTGATCAGGCTTGCGAGGCACTCGGCATTAGCAAGACGACGCTGTGGCGGAAATTGAGTGCGGCAGGGTGAGGCGTGGCGTTAGCTGCGGCTTCGCAGACGCGGAGCATGAGAAAGGCAAGCTTCGCTCCCGCAGAAGCCCACCGTTGATCAGTTAAGCGTAATAATTTGCCTACTTCCCCTCAACCGTGCGCAGCACCTGCGCAACCCGCCCATGCTCGTGCAGGATCTCGGGGCTCGAGTGCAATAACGGTTGGTAACGTGGCAGAAAAGCATTCTCAGGCAGGGCGGACGAAAACAGGATCGTCACTGCTTCGGCTGCGCTGATCCGGTCCACCGCAGTGGCCTTCTTGTCGTCGAGGGTTTCGTCGACGTTGGCGATCACCGTCGAGAGCGGCGTGATCCAGCGGAATCCGGAGCCGTTGATCAGCACTTGCAGGAACGCCGCCGGCGTCACCGGGCCGAATTCCTTTTCATAGGCAGCGCGTTCATGATCGAGAATCGCTTTGTGCAAGGTCAGCAGCGGCCGGCGAACTTCGGCCAGGAATTGAATGGCTTGCTCTTCGGTCATGGTCCAACTCCTGGTGGGTGGGTACAAGGGCATCCTAACAAAATTGCCTCATAGGCACAGCGTGACACGTTAGCGGCAAAGCTTTTAATGCGAAGCTACAATTTATTCGCCCCGCACCATTAGGCTGGCGCATCATGACTGCGGCATTCGTCCTTTGCTCGAACCGGGTGACAGCATCACCCCGCATTAGACCGGCCTGCTGAATAAATTCGGCGAAGCCAGGTAGTTTAGTTCGACGTCGTTGTACAAACCGCTCAAATAAACAATAACCCGCAATTGGAGTTCCCATGACAACGCTCAACATTAACGGTCAGACGCACACCGTCGATGCACCGCCCGACATGCCCTTGCTGTGGGTCTTGCGCGACCTGGTGGGTCTGACAGGCACGAAGTTCGGCTGCGGCATTGCACAGTGCGGCGCCTGCACCGTGCATCTGGATGGGGCAGCAGTGCGCTCGTGCGTCTTGCCGGTGGCGGCCGTCGGCGACAAGAAGATCACCACCATCGAAGCGGTGGGCGAGACCCCCGCCGGCAAGAAGGTGCAGCAAGCCTGGCGGCAGATCGACGTGGTGCAGTGCGGATACTGTCAGTCCGGACAGGTCATGTCCGCGGCCTCGCTGCTCTCGCAGAACCCCAATCCTACCGATGCGGATATCGATGCCGCCATGGCTGGCAACATTTGCCGCTGTGGCACCTATAACCGCATTCGCGCGGCGATCAAGCAAGCGGCAAAGGAGGCCTGACATGTCGCAAGGATTGATCGACGCGCAAAATGGCGCCGGGCCAGATGCCGCTCAGGACATCAACCTGGCCGCGGGTAGTCCGCGCTTTTCACGCCGCACGTTTCTGAAGTTCAGCGCCACGGTGGGTGTTGCCGCGGGCGGCGGCCTGCTGCTCGGCTTCAGCCTGCCGGCCGTAAGCCAAGGCCAGGAACAGGAGCAAAGCCCGGCCGGCAAATCGGTGATCGGCGGGGACGCGAGCGAACCCGGCCCGGCTGGTGTGTTCGCGCCAAATGCGTTCATCCAGATCGATAACACGGGCAAGGTCACGCTGGTGATCCCGAAGGTCGAAATGGGTCAGGGCATCTATACGTCGATCCCGATGCTGATTGCCGAGGAACTGGAAGTGTCGCTCGATACGGTCACGCTCGACCACGCGCCGCCCAACGAGCAACTGTTCAAGGATCCGCTGCTCGGCGGTCAGCTGACTGGCGGCTCGACTTCGATCCGTTACGCATGGGATCCGATGCGGCAGGCCGGGGCGACGGCCCGCGTACTGCTCATCAGCGCGGCGGCGCAGCAATGGCAGGTCGATCCAGCAAGCTGCCACGCGCAGGCTGGGCAGGTCGTCCACGCGGCCAGCAATCGCAGCATCGGCTACGGCCAACTGGTCGACGCCGCCGCGAAGTTGCCGGTGCCGCAGAATGTGCCGCTCAAGGACCCGAAGGACTTCAAGATCATCGGCACGTCGGTCAAGCGACTCGATTCGCCGGAGAAGGTGGATGGCACGGCCGTATTCGGCCTCGACGTGAGGGTCCCGGACATGGTTTACGCGGCGATTGCGACAAGCCCGGTGTTCGGCGGCACGCTCAGCAGCGTCGACGACACCAGCGCCAGGAAGATTCCCGGCGTGCGCCAGGTCGTCAAGGCGGACAATGCAGTGGCCGTAATCGGCGACCACACGTGGGCCGCCAAGCGCGGCCTCGCGGCGCTTGCGATCACCTGGAACGAAGGCGCGGGCGCGAATCTTTCGATGAAGCAGATCGTCGACGATCTCGCCTCCGCGGCGGACCATGGCACGGGTGCCGTGGCGCGCAAGGACGGCGATGTGACGAAGGGCTTCTCGGATGCCAAGACGCGCGTCGACGCGGTGTATCAGCAGCCATTCCTCGCCCACGCGACCATGGAGCCGGTCAACTGCACGGTGCATGTACGCCCCGACGGTTGCGATATCTGGCTCGGGACCCAGGTGCCGACGCGCATCGTCGACACCGCCGTGCAAATCACCGGCCTGCCGGCTGAGAAGATCACCGTGCACAACCATCTGCTCGGCGGCGGTTTTGGGCGCAGGCTGGAGTTCGATATGGCGACCCAGGCGCTGAAAATCGGCAAGCAGTTGGGCACGCCGGTCAAGGTGGTCTGGACGCGCGAAGAAGATATCCAGCACGACATGTACCGGCCGTACTACTACGACAAGATCTCCGCCGGGCTCGACGCAAACGGCAAACCGATTGCGTGGCAGCACCGCATTGTCGGTTCGTCGATCATGGCACGCTTTGCACCGCCGGCCTTCCAGCATGGAATCGACCCCGACGCCGTGGAAGTTGCCACTGACCTCCCGTACGACCTGCCGAACCAGCTCATCGATTACGTACGTCAGGAACCGCGCACGGTGCCGACCGCGTTCTGGCGCGGCGTCGGTCCGACGCGCAGCACCTTCGTGGTAGAGAGTTTCATTGACGAACTGGCCGCGCAAGCCAAGGTGGACCCGGTGAAATATCGACGCGATCTGCTCGGCAAGACGCCGCGCGCGCTGAACGTGCTCGACACCGCGACCCAGGCAGCCGGCTGGGGCAGCACCGTGCCGAAGGGTCAGGGGCGCGGCGTCTCGGTCATGCATGCGTTCGGCAGTTTCTTTGCAATGGTGGTGGACCTGATGGTCGATCAGGGCGAGGTGACGGTGAACCGCGTGGTATGCGCCGTCGATTGCGGCATGACCGTCAATCCGAACACCATCGAGGCGCAGGTGCAGGGCGGCATCATCTTCGGCATCACGGCGGCGCTTTACAGCGAGATCACCATCAAGGACGGTCGCGTCGAGCAGAACAACTTCACTGATTACCGGATGCTGCGGATCGACCAGACGCCGCCGATCGAGGTGCATATCGTGAAGAGCACGGAGGCGCCTGGTGGGATCGGCGAGCCGGGCACGGCGGCGCTAGCGCCGGCTCTGACGAACGCGATCTACGCCGCGACCGGCAAACGCCTTCGGCGGTTGCCGGTCGGCAGCCAATTGCAAACCGCCTGACCGGAGACCGATCATGATCAAGACACTGAAGGTGTTCGGCACGGCGCTCGGTTACACGCTGAGCATGGCGTTGCCGGTTGCGCTGCAGTCCGCCGCGCAGGCTGCGGACGATGCATTGGTGCAGCGCGGCGCGTATGTGGCGAAGCTCGGCGATTGCGTGGCATGCCACTCTGCGCCCAAGGGCAAGCCCTTCGCGGGCGGTCTGCCGATGACGACGCCAATGGGCAAGATCTACACCACCAACATCACGCCGGATCCCGACACCGGGATTGGGCGTTATACGGAGGAAGACTTTGCACGGGCGTTGCGCGAGGGCGTGGCAAAGGATGGGCACAACCTTTATCCGGCGATGCCGTATCCGTCGTACGCGAAGGTCAACGACGACGATGTGAAAGCGATGTACGCGTTCTTCATGAAGGGCGTGGCGCCGGTGCAGCAGGCCAATCGGCCGTCCGACATTCCCTGGCCGCTCAACATGCGCTGGCCGTTGGCGCTGTGGAACGCGGTGTTCCTGGAGAAAGGCGTCTATCAGGACAAACCGGGCAAGGACGTGGCCTGGAACCGCGGCGCTTACCTCATCCAGGGGCTCGGGCACTGCGGCTCGTGCCACACGCCGCGCGGCATCGCGTTCCAGGAAAAAGCGCTGGATGAAAGCGGC